>SPCN01000437.1 GCA_004525465.1 Chrysiogenales bacterium
CAGCGGGTAGGAATAGGCAATGCTGCCGTTGCTCATTTCCAGGACTTCATGATAGGAAATCTTGATCCTCTTTTTGCTGTAGGGTTCGATGGGGAAGACCCGCATTTTAAAAACGCCGCGGCCGTCGTATTCCAGCAGGGCCGGGTCGCGTAACCGGCGCACGATGTCTTCGTAAATGTTCCGGGCCTTGACCGCATCGAGCAGTTCGGCCCTTGTTTCCCGGCCGTCGATCCACATGCTGAAATTGCTGATCACTCCGTTCTTGGGCAAGGGAAACAAGTAATACCCTTCCAGGCGGGAATTGTTGGGATTGTAGAATTCCTGGTCCACGGTCGTGGTGGCCAATTGCTCGTTGATCTCGACCCTGACGTCGTGGCGGACGACCTGCAAGGGGAAAGGTGAAAGCGGACCGGGCCGCGGCGGCCGGGGGATGACGATGAAGCCGTCAGCCAGCAGTGCCGTGCCCGAGACGGCCATCATGGCCAGGGTCAGGAAGAGCAGTACGGAAAATCGCAACTTTCTGTTTTTCATTTTCTTCTCCATGGCTGCGGCCGTTTATTTGTCAAAACTGAAGTTTTTTGCCTTGGCCTGGAGGCGCAGGGCGCGGATGATGGCCGCGTCCAGGGTACCGGCTGCCGACTGGTTTTTCATTTTGTCCTCGACGAAGCGTTGGCGTTCATCGTGCAGCCGGGCGATCTTTTTCTGCAGCGCCTCGCGCTTGCCCTGCAGGGCGGATACGAATTCATTCCGCTCCTTCACGGTCAGGCCTTTCATTTCCTCCGGCAGTTCGGCTTCCGCCATTTCTTCCAGCTTAACCTGGCCCGTTTTTTTGGCGTCGACCAGGTCCCAGGCGGAATTGCTGTATTGCGGGGCTGCTTTGGCCGCCGCCCGCTGGGCCGCGACCTCGCTGCTCAATGAGGCCGCGTTCTTGTCCTGCTCTTTTTGACGCTCTTTGCCGCTGGCGCCCTCGCGTCCGTAGGCCAGGTAGGTCTGGTTCATCTCCTGGCTGAGGCGCGCGATCTCCTTATCCTGCGGAGCCGTGATCGGCGGCGGAGTGTGGTTGGCGTCGATGGCCAGGTACTGCCCGTCGGCCAGGTCGGCGCCGGCCTTCCATCCCGTTTGCAGGCCTTCCTGGTAATTGCCGCAGAAGATGGTGTTGACCATGATGCCCCGGGCGATCGCTTCACGGCACGAGTTTTTATAATCGATCGCTCCCTGGCTGAATGGCTCGTTGCCGGCAATGACGATCATTTTCAGGTCGCCATTACGGCGGCTCCACTCGAGATCGCGGACCGCGCTCTGAATGACCAGGCCGCAATATTCCTGACCACCGTTGGTTTTCAGTTTGAACAATTGTTCCGAGATGCGGTCCAGGTCGTCGCTCAAGGACATGATGCGGCGCAGGTAGCCGGCGGCGGCCGGGATGCTGTCCTGGCCGTATTCGTAAAGGGCCACCTGCAAGCGCGGCGCCAGGCCGTTTTTCCTGGCCGTGGCCAGTTCATTGACGATCTTCCACAGCCTGGACTTGGCCTGGTCGATCAGTCCGTCCATGCTGCCCGAGGTGTCCAGCAGGATCGCCAGCTGGATGCGGGCCGGTTGATCGGCTGCCGGGAGCAGCTTGGGATGCAAGCTGAGCGCCATCCATCCCGCCAAAATCAATAAAAACATTTTTTGTCTTTTCATGTTTCCTCCTCAAGATGGGGTAAGACGGCAGGCAAAAAAAAATTTCTGCCATGGAATCAGTTTCAAGAAAAATTTGTCTGTCGCTCACCCGGAAAGTTTTGACCTGCCGAAGTTCGCCTGCACTATCCCATGGCGTCGTCCTGCGGGCTGAAAAATATTCGCAGGAACCCCGCTCATGGGATGGCCGTTTGGCTCACTGGGCAGGTGCCCAAAGACTTTCCTTGAGGTTCGCGCCCAGACAAATTTATCTTGATTGAAAATTCAGTAAATAATATTAGGGATCAACTTTGGCAGTCGTATGTATCCCCGGAAAACCTTGACAAATAGGCAGGTTGAACTTATAGTAAACCCTGATTCGCCAAGGAAAAAAATGAAAAAACCCTTTGCGCCGCGTGAAAATTACGAAAAAAGCAAAAAACGGGTCGGCTACACCCCTCGTCGGGAAACCAAACCCCAAACCTATGCCAAATTGGGATTCAAGTGCGGGCTGGAAGTGCACCAGCAGCTGAAAACCGAAAAAAAACTTTTCTGCAACTGCCCGGCCGGGAAATACCAC
>SPCN01000140.1 GCA_004525465.1 Chrysiogenales bacterium
GAGGCGTCGGCCATCCATTTGTCGGAGAATTTCTTGGTCAGGCCGAACTGAAGTGCCATGTAGCGGTTGTAGTTCTTTTTGTAATTGGTGAAATAGGCGCCGACCGGGACCTGGTAGCGGTTCCAGTATTCGATCGACTTGCCATTCACCGTTTCGGTTCCGGCCTTGTACCAGTTGGCCTTGGTCTCGGGCGTGCCGGCGGCATCCATAATGCCGATCTCGCGCCTCAGATTGTGCTGCTTCTTGAGGAAGCCGGTGATGGAAACGGCCAGGTCTTCAGCCAGTTCCTTTTCAAAACTCAATGTCAATTCATCCAGCAACGGCGAACTGTAGTTGTCGTCGTAGCGGGCGTTGATGCGGCCGGTGCTGTAGTCGATATTGGTGCAGTAGTTGGCGTAGGCGTAATTGAAGCCGTAGTAGGAATCGAGTTCTTTGTAGGTGGGGATGCCGTCGCCGTCATCGTACCAATAGACGTCGATCTCACGGTAAGGCATATGGGGGTAGGCGATATCCATGCCCACGCGTGATCCATAGCGGGCCGCCGAGAACTTGAGCACGTTCTTGCCATCGCCCGTGAAATCATAGCTCATGGAAAAGCGCGGCGAAAAGGTCTTTAAACTGGGGACGTTGTATTCCTGGATGGTCAGCGGGCCGAGCCATTCCGGAAAGAACTGGAGGCCGTTGCTCGCCGGGTCGATCTTGTCCACCCAGGTGTAGCCGGGCAGCTCGGTCTTGTTGATGCGAGCCGCCTGCAGGTCGTAGCGCAGGCCGAGGTTCAGGGTCAGGCGCTTGAAGGTCGCCGTATCCGAGATATATCCCGAGATCCTCTTGAAGAACAGGTCGATCTTGTTGTCCGGGGTCAGCCACAGTCCGTACGAGGAGGAGAAATCGCCGTACCATTTTATGTATAGCGTGCGCTGGTTGGGGATGAGGGTCTCGGAGACGTTGTTGGCGTTATTGTATTCGACGCCGAAACGGAGTTCATGGTCGCCGCCCAGCAGGTTTTCCACGAAAAGGTTGCCTTCGAGCTGGGCGTCCATTTGGGTGGTGTCGGTCATCCAATTGGTGTCGGAACCGCTCGCGCGGATGAGATTCCTGCTGGAGTAGCGCACGCGCTCGTTGCCCACTTCATGGCCGCTGATCGGGTCGCGGTCGGAACCGCGCGGATCCAGAATGTAGGCGTTGTTGACAAAGCCGATCTTGGCGTTCAGCATCAGGTTGCCCAGGATCTGTTGCAGGCTGCCGAACCAATAGTAGTTGGGGCCGGACTGGTCGCGCAGCGATTCGCTGGTCTGCTCGGCCTGTGTGTAACGCGGGCGGCCGCTGTATAGTTTGTTGTCAAAGGAAAGGTGGAATTCAGCCGAAGTATTGCCGAACTGGGCGTTGAGTTTGGTGTAGCCGTGGTTCAGCAAGATGGCGGCTTCTTCGCTGTTCATCGAGCGGGCATGGATATCCTGGATGCTATAGGCCCCGAACCACCACAGCTTGTCCTTTTTGATCGGGCCACCCAGGCTGGCGCCGTACTGGTAGAGGCGGTTGATGCCTGGCGTGACATAATTGCTGATCGGGGCCGGATCGGGGGCGTCCTGCTTCATTTCCCAGGCACCATCTTCGACATAGAGGTGAAAGTCGCCGCCAATGCGGTTGCCGCCGCGCTTGGAGACGAAATTGATCTGCACGCCGCCGGTCTGGGCCGTGATGTCCGTGGCGCCCGTAGTGACCTGCAGTTCCTCGAAGTTGTTCACGTCGAGGTAAGAAGTAGCTGTACCGACAGTGGCCAGGGAGCTGGTATCGATGCCGTCTACACTCCACTCGGTGTCGCCGTAGCTGCTGCCGCCGGCGGTGGGGTGCGACTGCTGACCGGATTCGGAACCGCCGACATCGGCCGCGTCGTTCATGACACCCGGGGCCATGCTGATCACCGTCCAGGGGTTGCGGGCGCTGGGCAGCGACTGCAGCGCTTCCTTGGTGACGTTCATGCCCACGGAAGTGCGCCGCGTATCGACCACGTTGGCCTTGCCCGTGACCACGATCTCTTCCTTGATGGTGGTGGTTTCCATGGGGATGGTCAGGGTGGCGTTCTTGCCGGCGTAAAGGCGGATGCCCTTGCGGATGACGGTCTTGAAGCCTTCCAGCTCGAACTTCAACTCATAATTGCCGGGGAGCAGGCGCAAAAAGCGAAAATTGCCTTCGCCCGAGGTCACCGTGGTTTGCGTGCCCAGCACGTCGGCGGTCAGGGTCACCGCCACTCCGGGGATGGCCGAGCCGTCGGGCAGGACCACAGAGCCATAGATGTCACCCGTTGCCTGCTGGGCCGAGAGTCCTCCTACAAGGAAAAACAATGCACAAAGCAGAAAAATCCATTTTTTCATTCCTTCCTCCATTAAATTTTTTTTATTATAAGATTTTTTTTGTCATAGAAAAAGCAATTGGCAACGTTCATTATGACAGTAATAGAATAAATATTTTCAAATGTCAATAGTGAAAATTATTTTTCTTTTTATTTAAATCCAAGACTTGGCAGATGCATTAAAGGCCTCTTCTGAAATTGTCTCCCTGATTGCCATTCTTCTCGCGAGCAGCATCATTTTTTTGACATGAAGGGGATTTTAAAAAATGCGATAATGCAAGTTTGACAACACTTTAATTTCAACTTGAATGGTGATATGATTTGTTCAGTAGGTATATTGCAGTGCACGCGTCCCGGATTTTGATTTGTTTATTATTGGCCATATTGACGGGAGCGGTTTCCCTGATTTTCCCCGGCCAGGCTAAAAGCCAGGAGCCGGCTTTCAATGTCCTGTTGATCACCATCGATACCCTGCGCTACGACCGGGTGGGCATCCTGGATCCCCGCCATGTCAAGACCCCGAACCTGGATGCCCTGGCAAAAAGATCGCTGGTCTTCAATAGGGCTTTCTCGCACAACCCGGTCACCCTGCCCGCTCATATCAATATCATGACCGGGACCACTCCCCTTTTCCATGGCGTCAGTGACAACACCGGCTTCAAACTGGATAAAAGTTTTCTGACCCTCCCTCAATACCTGAAGCGTTTTGGCTACCGCACTGCCGCCTTTATCGGCGCTTTTCCCCTGGATTCCCGTTTTGGCCTGGATCGGGGTTTTGACCTCTATGACGATTTCTACGGCACCCGCAACGAGCGTGAGTTTTTCTTCGTGGAGCGGCCGGCGGAAAAAGTGATCGCCCCGGCCATGGCCTGGATCGGCAAGCAGACTCAGAAATGGTTCGGCTGGATCCACCTGTTCGATCCCCATCAGCCCTATCTGCCGCCCTCCCCTTTCAAGGAAAAATACGCGGCCGACCCTTATTCCGGTGAAGTGGCCTACGTGGACGCCCAGTTGGGCGTTCTTTTCGATTTCTTGCGAAAAAAGCAGCTTCTGGAAAAAACCATGGTCATTCTGACCGCTGATCATGGCGAAGCCTTGGGCGAAAAGGGAGAAGATACCCACTCATATTTTGCCTACAACAACACCATTCATGTCCCCCTGTTCATCCAAATCCCCGGACGCAAACCCGAAGCATTCGCCAGGAATGTCTGTCACGCGGATATATTTCCAACCGTCTGCTCAGTACTGGGCTTGAGAATCCCGTCCGGATTGCATGGTGAGTCCCTGCTTGAGATTCTGGCCGGCGGCAAACGCAAAAGCCGGGAAATTTATTTCGAATCCATGACCGCCTATCTGAACCGTGATTGGGCGCCCCTGCGCGGCCTGATTTCCGGCAATACCAAATTCATCGACCTGCCGATCAGAGAAGTATACGACCTGGAAAGCGATATGGATGAAGTTCACAACCTGGCTGCCAGCAGCAAGATAGGACCATTGAAAGACACCCTGAACCGGCTGATGCGAAAACTGAAAAATCCGCTGGCCGCCGGCCGCCAAGATCGTTTGGACCCGGAAACGCAAAAACGGCTGAAATCTCTGGGCTACATATCCGAAAACCGGTCCGGGCAGCGGAAAAAGCAATACACGGAACAGGACGATCTGAAAACCATGCTGCCGCTACAAAGCAAACTGCTTGACGGCGTCGCCCAATTCCAATCCGCTGATTTCCCCGGCGCCGAAAAGACGATTCAAGAGGTGATCTCGGCCAGCCCGAGCTTCATCCTGGCCTACACGCATCTGGCATCCATGTACAAGGAAATGGGGAAAATAACTGCGGCCGTCCAGATTTTGGAACAAGGGTTGGAGAAAAACCCGGACAATATCCTCCTACTGGCCAAACTGGGGATCGTGCTGGCCGACAGCGGCAGCTGGCAGCGGGCCATTCCCATCCTTGAAATTTGCATCGGCAAAGAGAATTTCGATCCGGAAAAATTCAATTTTCTCGGCATCGCCTATTACCAGGGCGGTGATTTCGCCAAAGCTCTGCAAAACTATGCCCGGGCCCTTGACTTGGACCATAACAACGCTTCCGTGTACAACAACATCGGCGGCGTGCATCTGGCGCTCTTTTTACGCAGCCGTCAGGAGCAGGAGCTTGTTCAGGCCGAGCGCAATTTTAAAAAAGCCCTGGAGATCGATCCCAAATTGTTTTCCGCCTGCAACGGCCTGGGAATCTTATATAGGAAGACCGGCCGCAATAACGAGGCCATCGCCAGCTGGCGGAATGCCCTGGCCATCAAACCCGATTTCGACCTGGCGCTCATCAACCTGGGCATTACCCTGCTCGAGGAATGCCGTGCCGCCGAAGCCTTGGATTGTTTTTTGAATTACCGCGAAAAGTTTTATCACAAAATTCCCCTAAGCGAAAAACAGCGTGTCGACCGCCTGATCGCGGAAGCCCGGGCCAAACTCGGCCGGGTAGAAAAATAATTTTTTTATTGCTTTGATTTTTGTAAGCGGAGAATAATCGGATAATAAACTTTTTTTAAGTAAATTTTGATATAATATATCATTATAAAAAGAGCAACATCATGCGCCCGAAAAAGTTCTCTATTCGCGGAAATTTGCGAAAATCAGCAAAAACTTGCGAAGCAAATCGCGGGCAGCAGCCGCAAAATAGCGATAATACTCATTTTTTATTTGGCACGCCAAATGCTTTACCCTTTGCAGACACCAGCAAAGGAGGCTGACATGAAAAAAGTTAAATTTTACATTCTGACCTTGGCAGTGATCGCGGTTGCGACCATTGCCTTTGCCGATGAAAAGGAGAAAGTGGCCGCGCCAGCGCCAAGCATTTCCCAGAAGGAATTGGTCCAACGATTCGGCTTCATCGATGAAAACTGCGACGGCATCAACGATTTGGCCCGAGATGCGGACAACGACGGCATACCCAACTGTCTCGACCCGGACTGGGTTCGTCCTGAGGACGGATCGGGATACATGAACAGGTTTGGCTACAAAAACCAGAATGCCAATAAGCAGAATCGCGGCGGTTTGAACCATTTCAGTTACAGTTACAATTATCTTTGGAACAATAATTGGGGCGGCGGCAGCAACACCAATGTCTGTGACAACACCGGCCCCAACGGCAACCAGGGGAGGAACCGTAAAACACGGCGCGGTCATTGAATGCAAGAAAGACTGTTCGTTGCTAAAACCTCGGGGAGAGCCTGGCTCTCCCTGTGCCTTCTATTGACACTCTTGCCCAAATCGGCAACGGCCGCCGACAATATATCAATCACGCCATATCTTGACTTCAACTACTCGAACAACATATTTTGGGACTCAACGGCGGTCAGCGATTCCACTTTCCGTCCGGGCTTGGAATTGAATCTCGACACCCGCCGATTTAACTTCTTCCTGAATGCCGATGGAAAAATCTACCAGAGCAACGATTACCTGAACCAATCGACGCTCTACGGCGGATTCAATTTTTTTAAAGTGCTGTCCGCGCGCAGCACCCTTTTCCTTTCCCCGGATTTCAGCCTGACCTCTTTCAAAGGCGATATGTCATATTTGAACACCGCCATTCCCAGCCTGGCCGTCGGTTTGAAACATTTTTTTTCCGGACAATTATACAGCCGCATCGGCTTAAATCTGCGTCACAGCAATTATCTTGAACAAGATTCCTTTGATCGCTTGCGCCTGGCTGCTTTCTGGGAAATGAACGCTTTTTTCAGAACCCAGACCACCCTGCGCCTGACCATGGGCATGAATTATCTTTTTTTCCCTCATATTTTCTCAGAAATGCCAGTCGCGGCTTCAGCTTCCGGCAGAGTTGAAGAAACTGCCGCCGCAGTTGTCGCTGCGGATCCTCATTACCGCCGTGGCAATCCCGATCCACCAACCCC
>SPCN01000478.1 GCA_004525465.1 Chrysiogenales bacterium
CGCAATATTTTGGGCGTGGTCGCCAAAGTGGGCTTGGAAATCGGCGGCAAAGTGATCCAGGCCAGGGCTATGGCCCAGAAAATCCAGCAGCTTTTGGGAGGGCGGACAACGCATCTGGTCTGGTGTTTACCCGGAGGAGTATCAAAAGGATTGAAAAAGAGTGAGTTGGAGAAGATCAAACCCATGGTGAAGGAGTTGGCGGCCTTTGCCGATTTCTCGCTGAAGCTCTTCCGGGACATTGTGCTTGGCAATCCGCAGTATGTGGACTTGATTCTGCACGGTCCCTACACGCTGGATGTGCATTCCATGGGCTTGGTCGATGAAAACAACGCCTCGAATTTCTATGACGGGCAGGTGCGTGTGGTTGATTTCCAGGGAAAGGAGATTTGCAAATACCATGCCCATGAATACGCCGATTTTGTGGCCGAACACGTGGAGTCCTGGTCGTATCTGAAATTTCCCTACTTGAAGAAGCGGGGTTGGCAAGGATTTAAAGAAGGAATCGACTCAAGTTTGTACTGTGCCACTCCCCTGGCCCGGCTGAATGTATCGGATCGCATGGCTACGCCGCGGGCCCAAGTAGCTTTTGAAGAAATGTTCAATACCCTGGGAGGAAAACCTTGCCGGGCATTATTGGCCAACCATTGGGCCCGGCTGGTGGAAATGGTGCACAATGTCGAGATGCTGGAGCGCTATTGCGATGATGCGGAGATCACCGGCGATCAATTCCGGGTGATACCGAAAGGGATAACCGGTGAGGGTGTGGGCATCGTGGAAGCCATGCGCGGCACGTTGACTCACCATTATACCTGCGATAAAAACGGGATCTGCACCAGCGCCAACTTGATCGTCGGCACCACCAACAACAATGCTCCCATTCAAATGGTGACAAAAAAAGTAGCCCAAACCCTGATTAAACCGGGGAAAGAGCCCGATCAGGGAATATTGAATATGATTGAAATGGCCTTCCGCGCCTTTGATCCATGTTACAGCTGCGCCACCCATTCCCTGCCGGGACAGATGCCTTTGGAAGTGTCAGTTTATAAAAAAGGCACCTTGCATTGGCAGCTGAAAAGAGGGGTTTAGTTGGTTTTTTGGCATTATTCCTGATGAAGCGCACCCTGCTGCTTGGCATGGGTAATCCCATTTTATGCGATGATGCCGTTGGTATCCGCCTGGTCAGTCATTTGAAAAAGCGTCTGCAAAATTATTCTGATCTCGATATTGTTGAAGATTGCTCTCTTGGCGGGTTTAATCTGCTAGAGGTCATTGATGGCTATAGCCGATTGATTGTCATCGATTCCATAAAAACCGTCGGTGCCATTCCCGGTGAATGGTACTATTTCACCGCCGAGCGCTTGCGCGAGACCATGAATCTCAATTGTGTTCATGATGCGAACTTCGCGACTGCTTTGGAGTTTGGCCGGCGTCTGAACATGCACCTTCCTCTGGATCATGACATCCATATTTTTGCCGTGGAAATTCTGGACAACCAGACTTTTGGCGAACGCATGACCGAAGAACTGGAAAATCGCTTTCTCACTATTGCCGATGAGATTTTTATGCATTTGCCGGAATTGCTGAGGGCTGACAATCAACAGCAATAGAGTTCTTACAGAAAATTCTTTAATATTTATCGTCAATTTTGTATAATCCCTTTTTAAGGAGCGCATATGCATTTCGTCGACGTGCTGTCGGTTCATTTTAGCAAAGTGGTCGAAACCGCGGCTATCGGGCCAATTCTGAGATCATGATCCAATACGAAAAGCAAAAGACCATCAATTTCAGCAAAGACATCGTCATCGATAACCCAGGGGTCATCCCGGTGACCATCAATTAAATTGCTGTCGTTCAAAGTAAAGGTCAGCCGCAAGATCTTCGTTTCCCCGGACTCGGGGTTCGGGGTATTCAAGGTGACACTGGATGGTTCCCGGGAAAGCCGCATCATCGTCGGCAACCTTTTCTCTTTAAGCGAAGGTGATTTTCTGCTGATCGAGGGCGACGAATCCGACCACCCGCGCTTCGGCAAGCAGATC
>SPCN01000114.1 GCA_004525465.1 Chrysiogenales bacterium
CGTCGAGCCAGCCGCGATCACACAAGGCCAGCTGAAATGCGGCCAGAACCAGGGAGCTTTCCTGGTCGGTCTCCACCGTGTTCTTGTCGCAGCGCCCCACCGTGTCGATCCAATCCTGAATCTGGCCGTCAAGGCCTTGACGCAGGAAGAAACGGTCCACCATTTCCTGCAGGATCGGCAGCGGGTAAAAAAACCGGGCGTAAAGCATCATGGTGGCCGCATCGCGGATCCAAACCTGCGGATAAGTGGTCCCGGCGGCAAAACCGAAAAACTTGCCTCGCCAACGGATCTCGTTGTTCAGGAAAACCTGGCGCAGCAGATATTGCTCACGATCAAGCCATTCCCGGCCGCTTTCATAAACCGTCGGCAGCCAGGCCTTGCGGAAATCCGGCGCTACCAACGGCAGCAAGCGCAACCGGAAAAAGCAGCTTTCCCATTTTTTATCAAGTCCCCAAAATTCCCCTTCGCGGACCAGGTCCCATTCCAGCCGGTAATTGCCGGGACCGAGACTGAAGTAAACAGGCAGGGAGAAATGAGCCGTGCTCCCGGGCTTGACGGTCAAAGGCAGAGAGAAGCGCCGGTTGTCAAAGCGCACCAGGCGGCCGGAAAGGTCGCGGACATGATAGGAAATAAAAAAATTGCCGGCCTGGTTCAGCGTGTAAGCGGAGCGGTTGCTGACGGTGAAATTCAATATGATCTTTTCACCCTGCCTGGCCGTGGCCTGGAAGGGCGCGCAGGAGATATGGACCCCCGCGCCCTGCAGGTTGGCAAACAAAAGCAAAGCCGAGATAAAAATGACCAATCTCCTGCCCCGGCGCCAGATAGACATCATGAAGTTTCCTCAAGCGCTGCTTTTTCCCGGAAAAATCTTTTTAAATTCAGCTGCCAGTCATGAACTTGGAAACCCAATTCACGCACTGCTTTGCCGCTGTCCAGAACCGAATACGCAGGCCGGGCAGCCGCGCCAGGGAATTTGGAAGCAGGGACAGCTTGCAGGGATATCTTTTGGGGAATCATGCCGAATTCCAGCGCCATTTCCATGGTGGCGGCGGCAAAATCGAACCAGGAGATCGCGCCCCTGTCGCAATAGTGATACACCCCGAAGCGCTCGCTGTCGGATCCGATCAGGCCGGCGATATTTTCGGCCAGGGCGGCGGCATAGGTCGGAGCACCGAATTGGTCATTCACTATGCGCGCCGTCTCTTTTTCCCGGAAAATTTTCAGCATGGTATGGACAAAATTGGGCCCATATACGCCATACAACCAACTGATGCGAAATAGAAAGAAAGTGCCGAGAGCGGCCGCCATCTTGATCTCTCCCTGCCATTTGCTCCAGCCATATCGCGAAAGCGGCCGGGGTTGAGCGTTCTCCCGGTAAGGTTCTTTCGCGTCGCCGGCAAAAACATAGTCGCTGGAAAAATGGATCAGTCTGGCTCCCAACTCGGCAGCCAGTTGGGACAGGTTTTCCACCCCGGCGGCATTGACCGCCAAAGCCCGTTCCGGCTCAGCTTCGGCACGGTTCACCGCTGTGTAAGCGGCACAATTGACCATCCAGCGGATCTTTTTGCCCCGGACAAAATCCTGCAACCCTTGCCGGCTGCAGATATCCACTTCCAGGTCGCTGGCAAAAAAATCGAATTCTCTGCCGGCAAACTCAAGGGCCAGCTGCCGACCCAGCATTCCCTTGGCACCTATAAGCCAGATCCCGGGATAAGTTTTCCAAGGCCCGGGCTGAATAGCCGGGAATATCACGATTGTTCAGCGGCCACGCGCATGAGGTAGTTTCCATAGCCGCTTTTTTGCAAAGGCTGTGCCAGCTGCTTCAATTGCTCACGGTCGATCCAGCCTTTCTTGAAGGCGATCTCTTCAATGCAGGCGATCTTGAAATCCTGGCGGTCCTCCACGGTCTTGATGAACATGGTGGCGTTGACCAAAGACTCGTGGGTACCGGTGTCGAGCCAGGCGAAGCCGCGCCCCAGTATCTGCACCTTGAGTTTTCTTTTTTCCATGTAGGCACGGTTCACATCGGTGATCTCCAGCTCGTTCCGTTCTGAAGGTTGCAGCGATTTGGCAATGGCCACCACGTCGCGGTCGTAAAAATAGAGGCCGACAACGGCCAGGTTGGAACGCGGCCGGGCCGGCTTTTCTTCGATGGTCAGGGCTTTGCCTTGCGCGTCGGTTTCCACCACGCCGTAGCGTTCCGGGTCCTTGACCGCGTAGCCGAAAATGGTCGCTCCTTCCCGGGCGGCGGCCTGGTGCAGCAATTCGGTCAAGCCGTGACCATAAAAAATATTGTCGCCCAAGACCAGGCAGACCGGTTCATTGGCGATAAATTCCTCGCCGACCAGGAAGGCGTCGGCCAAGCCGCGCGGTTGGTCCTGAGCCCGGTAAGAGAAGCGGATCCCCAGCTGGCTGCCGTCCCCGAGCAGGTCTTGGAAGCGTGGCAGGTCGGCCGGAGTGGAGATGATCAATATGTCGCGGATGCCGGCAAGCATCAAGGTGGATAGCGGATAATAGACCATGGGCTTGTCGTAGACCGGGAGCAGCTGCTTGCACGTCACCTGGGTGATGGGATGAAGCCGGGAGCCTTGGCCGCCGGCCAGGATGATTCCTTTCATGGATGTTCCTCGCGAATTTTTTTTGAAACCATTTACTGTTTATTCCACCGTGACCGATTTGGCCAGGTTCCTTGGCTTATCGATATCGCAGCCTTTGTGGCGGGCGATGAAATATGCGAAAAGCTGCAGCGGCACGATATTCAGGACCGGCTGCAGGATGGGCATGGTTTCGGGCACCCAGATGACGTCGTCGCATATATCGCCGACCCTGTTGCTGCCCTGGCTGGCCACGGCCAGCACCCTGCCGCTGCGGGCCTTGATCTCCTGGATATTGCTGAGCATTTTTTCAAACGTGCAGTCACGGGAAACTATGGCCACGGTGGGAAACTGCTCGTCGATAAGTGAAATGGGGCCGTGCTTCATTTCACCGGCCGGATAGCCTTCGGCGTGGATATAGGAGATCTCTTTTAATTTCAGGGCTGCTTCCATGGCGGTCGGGTAATTGAACAGCCTGCCGATAAAAAGAAAATCCTTGTATTGGGCATAGTCCAGGGCTATTTTCTTGATATGTTCCATATCGGTCAGGATCTTTTTGACCTGGCGGGGCAGCTTTTTTATGGCCTGGATAACCTCGCTGCCTTCGGCATAAGAAATTCCCTGGTATCTCCCGATCAACAGGGCCATCAGCGTCAAAATGACCAGTTGCGAAGTGTATATTTTTGTCGAGGCAACTCCGAATTCCGGGCCGGCATGGTTGTATACACCGGCATCGGTGATCTGGGCGATGGCCGAACCCACGACATTGACGATGCCGAGGATCAGCGCCCCTTTGCGCTTGGCCTCGCGGATGGCGGCGAGCGTATCTGCGGTTTCCCCTGACTGCGACAGGGCGAGAACCGCGGTGTTTTTATCGATTTTCAGTTTGCGATAGCGGAATTCCGAGGCCACCTCCACTTCGACATGCAATTCCGACAGGCTTTCAAAGATATAACGGCCGAGCAATCCGGCGTAATAGCTGGTACCGCAGGAAACGATCACTAATTTTTTCAGGCTTTTTAATCGTTCCCTGACTGGTTCGAGCCCGCCCAGTTTGGAAACGCCCTCGCTTTCGATTAGGCGCCCGCGAAAGGCGTTCTCGATGCTTTCGGGCTGTTCGAATATCTCCTTGAGCATGAAATGCTCGAAACCTTTCTTGTCGGCCAGGGCGTCGCGGTGTTCGCAGATCTCGATCTCTTTCTTTAAAAATTCATTGTTCAGGTTCTTGATATGGTATCCGGACGCGTGCAGTACGGCCATTTCGTCATCGTTTAGCGAGATGATCTTCTGGGTGTAGGGCAACAGGGCGTTGGCATCGGAGGCGGCGAAATATTCGTTTTCACCGACGCCGATGATGATGGGGCTCCCCCTTTTGACGATCACCACCTGGCTGTCGTTGTCGGCATGGATGGCGGCGATGCCAAAGGTCCCCTCCAGGCGTTGAACTGTTTTCAACACCGCGATTTCCAGGTCGCCGCTATAATATTCTTCAATGAGATGGGCTACCACTTCACTGTCGGTTTCCGACTTGAATACATGTTTTTTGGCGAGCAATTCTTCTTTCAGATCCAGGTAATTTTCAATGATGCCGTTGTGCACGATGGCGATCTTCGCCTGGCAATCACAGTGCGGATGGGCATTTTCTTCCGAAGGCCGGCCATGGGTGGCCCAGCGCGTATGGGCGATGCCGTAATGCCCGGGCAGCGGCCGGGCGAGGCCCTTCTTTTCAAGGTCGCAAACCTTGCCCACGGCGCGGATGACGGCAAGCTTATTGCGGTCGGCCACTGCCAGGCCTGCTGAATCGTATCCGCGGTATTCCAGCCGCTTCAGGCCGTCCAGCAAAACGGGTTTAGCAGCCTTGTTGCCGCAATAACCGATGATTCCACACATAGTCTCTCCTTAACCTGCGAACCCTGCTGATTATTTGAAATGGGTCAAGCTCGGCTTGCCCAGCGGGAAAACATTGAAGCCGATTTTGAAAAGCTTCTGATGATCCAGAATATTGCGCCCATCGAACAGGAAAGCCGGTTTGCGCATGGAGGCAAAGATCTTGGCAAAATCGAGTTTTTTGTAAATATCCCACTCGGTAATCACGGCAATGGCCTGGGCATCGACGGCTGCCCGGTAGGGATCGGGCTCATACTCAACGGAACCGTCCAGCCCGGCCAGATCCTTACGGGCGTTTTCCAGGGCTTGCGGATCAGAGATCACAAGCTGGGCCCGCTCTTCGAGCAATTTTCCGGCCACGAAAATTCCGGGCGATTCGCGCGTATCACCGGTGTTGGCCTTGAAAGCGAAGCCCAGCAGCACGATTTTTTTGCCAACGATGGTGTTGAACATCTCCCTGATGATCTTTCTGACGAAGCGTTCCTGCTGGTACTCATTTATATCGATCACCGCCTGCCAATAATCAGCCACTTCGTTCAAATCGTAACTGCGGCAAATATAGACCAGATTTAAAATGTCCTTTTTAAAGCAGGAACCGCCAAAACCAACGCTGGCATTCAAGAAACGCGGGCCGATCCGCCTGTCGCTGCCCACGGCAAAGGAGATCTCAGCCACGTCGGCATCGGTTTTCTCACACAGGGCTGAAACGGCGTTGATCGAAGAAATACGCTGAGCCAGAAAGGCATTGTCCACCAGCTTGGAAAGTTCGGCCGACCATAGGTTGGAGGTGATGATCTTTTCCGCCGCCACCCAATTGGCAAAAATGGCCACGATTTCCTGCGCTGCCTTCCGGCCCGATTCGGTTTGCCGCGAACCGATTAAAACCCGGTCCGGTTCCAAAAGATCTATGACCGCCGATCCTTCGGACAGGAATTCGGGATTGGAAATTACTTCGAAATGGATGCCTTTTTTGTTTTCCTGAAGGATGCACTCCATGGCTTCGGCGGTACGCACCGGCAGGGTGCTTTTTTCAACGATGATCTTGGAGCGGTCCGCATGGGCAACGATCTCGTGGGCGGTTTTCTCCCAATATTGCAGGTCGGAAGCCATGCCGGCTCCGTGACCGAACGTTTTGGTCGGGGTGTTGACCGAAACAAAAATGATATCGGCGGCTTTTATCCCGGCGGCGACGTCATGGGAAAAAAACAGGTTACGGCCGCGCGTTGAACGTACCACGTCCAGCAGTCCCGGTTCAAAGATCGGCAGGTCATCTGAATTCCAGCGCCTGATCCGCTCTTCGTTGACGTCCACCACCGTTACTTTGCAGTCGGGGCACTTGGCAGCGATGACCGCCATGGTCGGACCGCCAACATAGCCGGCGCCGATGCACAAGATGTTCTTCGCAAATTTCATTGCCGCTCCTCGAGCCAAAAGCCTCTGCCGGAAAATACCGGCCTGATTTCACTTCCCATAATATGCCGTATACCATTCAACAAAACGCGCCACACCTGTTTCAACGGGAATGGTGGGAGCAAATCCCACGTGACGATGCAGATCTTCAATATCGGCGCAGGTTTCCTTCACGTCACCGGGCTGCAAGGGCAGCAGGATCTTCTTGGCTTCCCGACCCAGTTTTTTTTCTATGAGCCCGATAAAATGGAGCAGATCCACCGGCCGGTGGTTGCCGATGTTGAATAGCCGATAAGGCGCCGCAGCAGAGGCCGGATCGGGATTCCTGCCGTCCCAGTCCGGATCGCTTTCGGGAATCCTGTTCATCACCCGCCACACACCTTCCACGATATCATCGATATAGGTAAAATCCCTTTTCATGTTGCCGAAGTTGTACACCTCGATGGCTTCGCCGCTCATGATCTTTTTGGTAAAGATAAACAGGGCCATGTCCGGACGGCCCCAGGGCCCATATACGGTGAAAAAACGCAAGCCGGTGGTGGGGATGCGGAAGAGATGGGAATAGCTGTGGGCCATTAATTCGTTGGCTTTCTTGCTGGCCGCGTATAGGGAAAGGGGATGGTCGACGTTGTGGCGGACCGAGAAAGGCTGAGTCTGGTTGCCGCCGTATACCGAAGAAGAAGAAGCGTAGACCAGGTGGCGGACCGGATGCCGGCGGCAGTTTTCCAGGATATTCATGAAACCGAGGATGTTGCTGTCCATGTAGGCCCAAGGATTTTCCAGCGAATAGCGTACTCCGGCCTGGGCGGCCAAATGCACCACCAGCTGCGGTTTTTCATTTGTGAATATTTCGGCTATTTGTTCCCGATCCTGCAGGTCGGCCTTGTAAAACACCAGGTTCGCCATCTCCAGTTTGGCCTCGGCCTTCAGGCGCAGTTGGTCCGTGTCAGCTTCAGAAAACCCGAGCTGGCGCAAACGGGCGTATTTAAGTTCCACGTCATAATAGTCGTTGACGTTATCGATGCCGATGACCCGATGCCCCTCGGCCATGAGCCGGCGGGCGAAATGAAAACCGATGAAACCGGCGATGCCGCTCAAAAGCACGGCGGGTTTGCCCGGCACAGCCTGCTTGGTATTTGGCATCATGAATCACAACTCCCTTATTTACTGCGCTTTATTATAGTATACCTGCGTCCAAAAA
>SPCN01000362.1 GCA_004525465.1 Chrysiogenales bacterium
CTGGAAGAAGCGATTCGCCTGACCAACGCCATCACGGCCATCACCGTCTACGGCAAGTCGGTCGACGAGGCTTTCCAGGTGTTTTCCGGGAAGGAACCGCGGAACTGAAAGGCGGTTTTTTAAGCGGATTAGATCTATCTTTTGTTTTGCGGGTCGAGCCTTTTCAAAACGCGGAGTACCACTTCCATGTCCTTGTTCAAGGCGTCGATCTTCTGCTCGATGCGGATCAGCCGTTCGTTCAAAGCGATGGTATTCGCTTCCAGGACTGCGGTTTGTTCCCACACATCGTTCAGGTTGGCAGCCCGTTGCATGACCCGGGGCTTCACCGTGCCATCGACCTGGGGATTGGCGGCCTTGCTGGCCACGAAAACCACAAGTACCAGGCACAGCGCCACGCCCAGCAGTATGCCCTGCCAGTTCAAATTGATTTTTTTTGCTTTCATCTCGGTCCTCCTGATTTATATCTGGTTTCACGTTACCATGGCGGCCTTTAATTTACAAATCGAGATCCGGGTTTTTATCTGATTCCATATCGTGGCTGCTGCAAGACCTCGTCCCCCATTTTTTCTTTTCGTAATACCTGGTCAAAATTCATGACGTGTGTCCTTTTTTTATGACAGAATTGGCAACCTACAAGAATAAATCTTGGCATTCATCTTGCTTGTTCTGAATTGGTATTCGTTTTGATTTTTTTCAAAATCAACAAACGAAAATTGAGATAGGAGCGAGCATGAAGAATTGGTTGGGAATAGGCATGCTTCTGGTTCTCAGCGTTTTCATCTGGGCTCATGGCAGCGGCCAGGACCAGAAGAAAAGCGATCCAGATGTCAATGAGATCGTAGAAGTAATCAATGTAGAAATGATCGCCCGGGTGCAGAAGCAGGGCCAACCGGTCGGCGGTTTGCAGAAAGAGGACTTCATCCTGACCGAAAATGGCCGGGAGGTTGAGATCAACGGCTTCCGTGAAGTGCGCCGCCGCATCAGCGCGCCGCCGGCAATTGAGGAAAAAGCGGCACCCACCGTGCAGAACCCGCCGGGCAGGCTTTTTGTCCTCTGTTTCTGGCTGTGGGACCGCGGAGCCGCATATACTGAAGCTTTGGATCATTTCTTCCGTGACATCTACCGGCCCGGCGACAACGTGATCCTGGCTCACACCGCAAATTCCGTTCTGATCAATGCGGCGGACCAGATCGCCCCGCTGCGAGCCCAATTCGAGGCCGAATTGAAAAAAGGCATTGAACAGGATAACATCATGCGCATCCAAATATATAAGGACATCGACGCTGCAATCGCTGATTTCTTGGTCTGCAATGAAGGTTGGGGTGTTTGCAAAGTCAATCTGCAGACTGAGATCACAAGATGTTGGAATGAGTTCCGCCTGAATTTCCTGCGCGGCGATGCGGGCAGCCTGATCCGCCTGGCCGATTCGATAAAATCCATCAATCTGGAAAAATGGGTGCTGGTCTTTCTCCAAGAGGAGGTTTTTCCGGAATTCGGATTGAACGGAAGTATTCCCGCTTTCCGCGACAAGTTCGAAGAGATAAGGAAAAACCTGGGGGACGGGAGCAGCGCACTCAACGATAAGGTGCGTTCGTCTTTCATTGCCGCCGATGCCACGTTCAGCCTGATCCGCCTCAAATCCAGCTCCCTGGAAGACCAGGGCAGCTCCCCCTATTACCGCCAGAAGGCGGTTTATTCCAACCGGGACGAGTGCTTCCGGCAGATCAGCCGCGTCACCGGCGGCACCACGATCACCGACAACAACCTGACCCGGGCGCTGAACCAGGCCGCCGACCTGGAGGGCATCAGCTATGTCATCACGTTTGCGCCGAAGGACATCAAGAAGAAAAGGAAGATGAAATTGACCTGCCGGGATACGAGTCTCAAGGTATTCGCCAGCCAGCATATCGATACCAGGGACCCCCGGGAAATGGCGATTGCCAAGGTCAAGGTGGTCGATTCCAAGCTCACCTTCAACCTGAGCGGCTTCAGCCGCCTTTTCGAAGCGGGCCAGCTCCAGGGCCGGGTGCAGGTGCACGTAATCGCCAATGGCTCCGGATCACTCAACGTGGAAAGCTCGCGTGAGTTCACGCTTACGGACACCGTCGTGCAGATCCCCGTATTGCTGCACTTGCCCGTGGGCCGGCGCTATACTTTTAATATCCGGGTGAAGGACCACCTCAGCGGCCGCGAAGTGGCCAAGAAAATAACCCTGCGCAACACGAAATCCGACCCCCTGCCGACCATGCCCGTGAAGCACGGGGGCGCTGCCTGATTTTGTGACTTTGGCGGCGAACATGCATTGTGACTTTTTGCGCATGGAAGCCTGAAACGCTGTACTGACTTCGCACCAGGCAGGAATCGAACTGCTGCCTGCGGTCTGGAATTTTTCAGGAATGATGGGCGACCCGGTGCCCGAAGATTCAAAGAGGCTTGAGGAACATCTGGGAAAAATAGTAGAACGGGCCATCCAGGTCTTTCGCTACGCCGACGCCGGTGAGGTCAAAATCGCCCTCGATTATGGCTTGGTGATCGGGGCTCCTGAGCCAGGCATCCACAGCTTCCTGCGCGCTCCTGGCAGAGGCGACATTCTCGGCGATGACCGACCAGGGGATGATCTTCTTGATCTGGGCGATGCGGTCTTCGAAGCCCTGATGGCCGACAGGGACCTGGCTGTTGGCAATGGCCTGGCTATGGGAGCGCTCCTCATCGGCC
>SPCN01000276.1 GCA_004525465.1 Chrysiogenales bacterium
ACTCCGCGTATCATTAAATAGGAGGGAAAAATGAAAATGAAATTTTTGGTGTTGGGCATAATGGTGTTGCTGCTGACCGGCTGCGTTGCCAAGGAAAATGACTCCACCTCGGGGAGTTTCCTGGTAATCGAGTCCCTGACCGGCAATGACCTGGAGGGGAATGAAGGATCCACCACGGTCTTTTCCGATGTCGACAACGCCGGCAGCATCATCAACGACAACGGTGTGGCAGAGGTTTCGGCACTGATATACAATCCCCTTACAGATACAGATGTGTCCTATTACAACAATGTCATCGTCGACCAGATCGATGTCGAGTTCAAGCGCACCGATGGCCGCAATGTGGAGGGGGTCGATGTGCCCTACCGCTTCACCCAGCCCATGAACTGGCTGGTGGAGGTGGATAATGTTGCAGAGATTCCTTTTATATTGATCCGCCACGTGGCCAAACTGGAAGCGCCCCTGCTGGCCCTGAAGGAGGCTCCCAGCCAGGGCTTCGTCCTGCAGCTGGTGGCCATAGTGACCATCCACGGCAAGGATCTTGGCGGGCACCGGGTGGCGCCGGTGAGCGGTTATATCAGCGTCTGGTGCAGCAATTTCTCCGATGTCGAACCTGAGCCTGACACTACAACTGCTACAAGTTCTGGGAAATAGGAGGAATGTGACATGAAAAAAACACTTTTCCTTTTGCTGATAATCGGCCTGATCCTGTCCGTTTCTTCATGCAAGCGCACTAATATCGATGATCCCGTGTGGGACAGCCCGGTGGGCTTCTACGTGCTGCTCGAGGGTTCGGCCGACCCGGCCGTATTGTTCATCGACGGCAACATCCACCGCAGCACGATCTATGTGCGCGTGACCGATGCCAAGGGCAACTCCCTTGCCGGCGAAACCATCTTCTTCGAGCAATTGCGCGATAGTACCTCCCACGACCAGATCGAATGGGGCTTTTTCGAAAACAATGCCGCGACCATCAAGAAGGTGACCAACGCCAACGGCGAGGTCCGGGTCACGTTTACCGGCCCGGTAAAGTTCTATTCCGGCGGCATGATCATTCATGCCCTGATGCAGGTAGACGACCGTGCCTACCGGGGCAGCACCAGCCATATAGGCAATGTTCCCCAGGATTATATCGCGATCACCATGTACAATTCCGGCGGTGCCGCGGCCGGGACCACGAAATAATCCTGCCCGCGACAGTTCCTTGCTGCCGGCAGCGGGTGTGCTATGTCCGATTTTTGATAGGGGCGCGGTTCAGCGGCGCCGGGTTGCATTTTGCCGGCAGATATGGTACAAAAAAACTGACGGGGTCTGCATGGAGAAGAGGTAAATTTGGCCAATTTTCAGAATGAAAGGGAGCAGCTGGCACAGTTGGAAGACCTGTTCCGGGAAAACAAATTCATTGACGGCCTGGCCCAGGCTGACGCGGTGATCAAACAGTTTCCGGCTTCCTTTCAATTACGGTTCCTTAAATTCAAATTCCTGCGCGCCTTGGAAAAAACCGAGGCAGCCATTCTGTTGCTGCGTGAAATGCACGTCATGTTCGGCGACAATATCATGGTCCTGAAAGAACTGGCTGAATTGAATTTTCAGCAGCAAAAACACCCCGAGAGCCTGCTTTATTACCAGAAGCTGCTTTTTTTGGATTCTTTCAACACGGTTGCCCAGGAGCGGGTCAAGCAGCTCCAGGGGCTGCTTGAGGCCGGGGTGTCCGCTAAATTGGACGATACCAAAGTGGAAATTTTTCAGGAAGACAGCGTAGCCCGGGAGTTATCCGCGCCGCCGCAGATCACTTTTGAAGTGGAAAGCGGAACAACAGTGCTGGCGGATGAAAAGGGATCGCTGCCGCAAGGTGAGGAAAAGCCTTTTGAAACGGAAAGCGCCGCCGAACTGTATTTCAAGCAGGGTCTATACCGTGAATCTCTGGCCATTTACAAGAACCTGTTTGAAAAAACCGGTCGCACCGACTTTTTCATGAAGATAAAGGCCATCCTGCTGTTGCTGCGTACCGAAAAAAGCAACCAGGTCATCGAACAACTGCAGAGGTTTTTGCAACTGATCCAACAAAGGGGAAGCCAAATTGTTTAGAACGATTTTTAACGACATACAGGCCCGCAATCCTGAAATTTACCTGATCGGGATTTGGGGTAAGGACGGACTGGAATTAGAAAAAGCGGTGTACCTTCCTCCCGACGCCGATACGGATCTGCTCGGAGCCGAGCTGGCCGAAGTGGTCGGGAAACTGGACAACCTGGAAGTGACCAGCGCCGATTTTCATATCGAATATATTTCCGGAAAATTCAAGATCATGGCTCATTCATTGAACAGCGGTTATTTCCTGCTCTTTTTTTCAGGACCGAACTTGATTTCCGGGAAATTGAATTATTACCTGAATTTAAAAAAAGACGATATACTCGCTTTGCTTTGAACCAGTCATTTCCAGCAAATTTATCAGGAGTTTAAGCCATGGGAATTTTTAAAAAATTCAAAGTAGTTCCCGATCTGCCGGAAAAACTGAAGCCGCTGCTGGTCATCGCCTCCAACCTTTGGCTGACCTGGAATCCTGAAGCCATCAAACTTTTCATAACAATGGACGGTGATTTGTGGGAAAAAAACCAGCACAACCCGATCCGCATGTTGGGTGAAATCAGCCAGGAAAAGCTTGATGAACTGGCCCATGATGAAGGGTTTTTGAGTGAGCTGCAGCGGGTTAGCGAGCAGCTGGACCAGTACCTGCACCTGTTGCGCAGCATCAACCATACCCAGCAGGTCAGCATTGCTTACTTTTCCGCTGAATACGGCCTGAGCGATACCCTGCCCATTTATTCCGGGGGACTGGGGGTCCTTTCCGGTGACCATGTCAAAGCAGCCAGCGACTTGAACCTGAACTTCCACGGCGTCGGATTGCTCTACCAATTGGGCTATTTTCAGCAATACTTGAATATGGACGGCTGGCAGCAGGATTTTTACCAGGTCAACGATTTCCACAACATGCAGGTCCAGGAAGTGAAAAAGCCGGACGGACTGCCTTTGGAAATCGAGCTGGATTTTCCCGGTCGCAAGGTTTATGTAAAGGTCTGGCAGATAAGGGTGGGTAGGGTTTCCATCCATATGCTTGATTCCAATATTGACAAGAACAGTGAATACGACCGGCGCCTGACTTCCCAGCTTTACGGGGGCGGGCCCGAAATCCGCCTGCAGCAGGAGATCATCCTGGGCATAGGTGGTGTGAAGATGTTGGCAGCCCTCGGTATTCAGGTCACCGCCGTGCACATGAACGAGGGCCATTCCGCTTTCACGCCTTTCGAGCGGGCCAGGACCTTGATGAAAAACGACGGCCTCAGCTTCACCGAGGCCATGGAACTGGTGCGCCAGTCGAGTGTGTTCACCACTCATACCAATGTCCAGGCCGCCCATGATGTCTTCAGCCCCGAACTGCTGAAAAACTATTTCGGAAACTACTTGAAGGAATTCAACATTCCCTTGAACGAATTTTTGGCCTTCGGCCGGGTTAATCGTGAAGACCAGCAGGAA
>SPCN01000017.1 GCA_004525465.1 Chrysiogenales bacterium
GCCGGTGATGGCGTGGTCGCGCACGGCAATCCCCCGCTGCACCAGCTTGCTGAACCCTGAATAAATAACTTCCAGGGTATAGGAACCGGGCGGAATACGGTTGAACATGAAATAACCCTCTGTGCCGGTCACCGTGCATTGCTTTTCCGCCAGTTTGGCACCGGATAGGACCACCCGGGCGGCAGGGACCGGATAATCCATCAAATCGGCGATCTTGCCGCGAATCGCCGGCTGCAGGAATTTTTGCTCCATACCCAGCCTTATCATTGTTCTGCCACCTGTACTGTCATGATTTTTTAAAGCAATTTGTCTGCCATCTTCTTAGTAAAAACCCGTATACCTTCTCTGGCAATGGTTTTCAAGGTAAAATTAAAATATTTCCTTTATCCCCTGGCAGACCGGGGTGTCCCAATTTGGGACGACGGGCGGGCGGCAGATGCTGCGAAGCCTTGTCCGGAGATGGTTCCGGCCCACTCCTCCCCTGGGTGTCCCATTTTGGGACAGATTGGGGGTTTTATTCAAAACCATCATTCCAACAGGCTTTCGGGGTTTTTCGACTGTCCCATTTTGAGACAATCGGGGCCTGGCAGGCCTTATTCTCCCGGGTCCAATATCTGGCGTATCTTGGCCAGCAGTTGGTTGAAATCATAGGGTTTCTGGATGAACCCCATGACCCCTTTGCTTAAAATTTCACTTACGCGGCCGTCCTGGCTGTATCCGGTGGAAAGCAGGGCCTTAATGCCCGGGTTGATTTTTTTCATTTTTAAAAAAGTTTCCTCGCCGCCCATTTCCGGCATATCCACGTCCATGATGACCAGAGCGATGTCTTGACTGCGAACTTGATAGATGTCGAACGCCTGGTCGCCGTCGGCGGCAAGCAACACCCTGTAGCCGTAGCTTTGCAGCACATCGCGGATGAAATCGCGAATATCACTTTCGTCATCGACCACAAAAATCAGTTCGCCGCGGCCGCGCAAAGGTTCGGCCGTCCATATTTCCTGGGCTTCGGGCTTGCCGCTTACCGGAAAATAGACGCTGAACAAAGTGCCCTGACCGGGTTGGCTGCTGACCGTGACAAAACCCTCGTGCCCCTTGACGATGCCGTAGACCACCGACAATCCCAGGCCGCTGCCCTGCCCCTTGTCCTTGGTGGTGAAAAAAGGATCGAAAATCCTGGTCAGCACATCCTGGTCCATGCCACTTCCCGAATCAGTCACACTCATCTTCAAATAGGTTCCGGTTTTGGCATCGGCAGGCGCCTTAGGATCATTGGCCCCGATGACAACTGTTGCGCTGGCGATTGACAGTTTTCCGCCGCCGCTCATGGCGTCGCGGGCATTGACGCACAAGTTCATCACCACCTGCTGGATCTGCCCGGCGTCAGCCATGATGGTGGGCAGAGATTCATCCAGCTTTGTTTCCACGCTGATAGACTTGTCGATCGTATGCAGGATGATCTCCAGGGTTTCCCTGATCAGTTTGTTTATATTCAGCGGTTTGTAATTCACTTTGTCGTCGCGGGTGAAAGCCAGGAGCTTGGAGGTAAGATCGGCGGCGCGGACGGCGCTACGCTCGATGGTATCGACATACTTAAAAAAAACGTGACTGGCGCTGATTTTAGACTTCAGGAAAGAGGCGTATCCAAGGATACCGGCCAGGATGTTGTTGAAATCATGGGCAATGCCGCCGGCCAGGGTGCCCAGGCTTTCCATTTTCTGGGCCTGCAGCACCTGCTGTTCCAGGCGGCGTTTTTCGGTGACATTGCGGATAAGCACCAGCACCTCGTTGATACCGCACAGAACGCAGCGCGACTCATTATATTGCAGTTGGCCGTTGAAATTGATCTCATATTCAAAGACCTGCAGGCTACTGGTTTGCAGGGTACGGCGGATGTTTTTCATGGTCAAATCCGCCAGCCAGGGGGGCAGCACGTCAACGACCTTGCGGCCCAGAAACATTTCAGGCTTCATAATCAGATCACTGTCTTTATCCGCCTTGTAATCCAAAAACACGCCGTCCTTGTCGAGCCGGAACATCAGGTCGGGCATGGCGCTGAGCACGGCCCGGTTCTTCTGTTCGCTACGGCGCAGGTTGGCTTCGGCCCGCTTGCGTTCGATGGCCCAGGCAACCTGATTGGAAACAAAGATCAGGATATTCTTTTCGCCCGGACCATAACGCAGGCCCGGGGAATATGTCTGCGCCACCAGCACGCCAATGGTCTTTTCCCTGATCTTCAACGGCACTCCCAGCCAGTCGATGGACGGAGCGCCGATCAGTTCGATCTCGCCTTTTTTCTCAAGCTCACTGAGAATTTCGGGAGTGGCCAGCAAGGGAATGCCGGTGCGCAGCACGTATTCGGTCAATCCTTTTTTTAGACCCCGCGTCTGTGGAGCGTCATCGAATTCATCGACAAAATAGGGAAAACTCAACATGCCGCTGTCCCGTTCAAACAGGGCGATGTAAAAGTTTTCAGTGCACATCAATCCGGAAATTATATGATGGATGGAGCGATATAGCTCCGGCAGGTTGTCGGCCAATTGGGTTGCTTCGGATATTTTATACACCGCGTCCTGGATGATTTCGGAACGCCTTTTGTCGGTTATATCGCTCAGGACGGACAGGATGGCCGGTTCATTATCATAAATTATTTTTTTGGCCTGGATCACCACGGTTCGCCATTCTCCGTTTCTGGTGGCGATGCGGATTTCATAACCTTGGGCCGCCTGCTTGTTGGCCAGGCGCAGGGCCATGTTCTTTTCGACGATCTCGCGGTCGGCGGGATGGATAAAATCCAAAATCGATTTGCCGAGTACTTCTTCCAAAGTGAAGTCGATAGTAGCTAGGATATTGGCATTGACAAAAACTATCCGGCCCTGTTTTTGGACCAGCACCCCATTGGGCATATTGGAAACCAATTCCCGGTATCTCTCTTCACTTTCCTGCAGGGCCCGGTTGACGGTGACCAATTCCCGGGTGCGTTTCCGTACCCGGCTTTTCAGCTGTTTCAGTTTTTCCGCTTCCCCTGCCGGCGTCTGCCTGACGAGGGTTTTGCCTTTCATCCGCCCTCCGCTTTACTTGAAAAAGACATTATTTGACCAGTTTGATCAACTGTCCGGATTCGGGAACAGCCTGCAATCCCAGGGCGTTGAATACCGCCAGCTGTTTCCACAACTTGCGGTCCACACCGGCATTGTTCATCAGGTTCTGCAGGGTCTGGCGGCCGTCGGGACGGAGCAGGGAGAGGTGCTGCGGCCGGCGGTTCAAATAGCGCGGGTCGTTCAGCCGCTGAAAAGAATGGATAGCCTGATCCAGGAGCGGTTGATAAATATCTGCACTTCCATAGGCACACAGGCCGGTGAAAGTATAGATCATGCTGTCTTTGCGGATGCAGGTCAAACGGACCGCCAGCGGGTCGCTTTGCTCCTGGGGCACCCGGAAAAAGGCGTGCCGGGAAAGAAAACGGTTTACAGGATCGCTCTTCATAAGCTCGGCCTGACCGAACTCCTTGGCTTTGGCTTGCAGATACTGGTCGAGGTTCTGGGTGGAGGTTTCGGCTTGCAGGATGAGCGCCGCCTTGCCGTCCTTATCGCCCACAATGACCTGCATGGGAGTGTTGTTCACGACCCAGCCGCTGGGGATGGTGAATTTGAAAGTCATTAGCGGATGATAGAAAACGTCGTTATCGGCAAAGCCCTGGCGGGGATTATCGCCGTAGACCATGCCATCCACCTTACGCAGATAAGGTTCTTTCCTGACTGCCAGGCGCACATCCCGGCTGGAGACCATGGCTTTGACCTTGGCGATACGGTCGCTGGTCATGGGATGGGTGGAAAGAAAGGATGGAATCTTGTGGCCGCCCGTTTCCACGCTCATGTTCTCCAGGGCTGTGAAAAAGCGCAGCATTTCAGCTGGAGAGTATGCGGCCTGGCGGGCATAGCGGACGCCCAGGGAATCGGCCTGGAACTCGTCGCTGCGGCTGAATTTCAAAAAAAGCAATTGCATGCCGACACTGGCCAGCCCGGCCACTTTGGCAATGTCCTTGCTCAGGACACTGCCCAGCACCAGGCCGATCGTCGCCAACATCTGGCCGCTCAGTCGCTTCATCGAATGGCGGGCGGTTACATGGCCCATTTCATGGCCCAGAACGCCGGCCAGTTCGGCTTCGCTGCCCATCAGGGCCATGATGCCGCGCGTAACGTAAATGAAACCGCCGGGGGCGGCGAAGGCGTTGACCACCGGCGTATCCAGGATCGCGAAATGATACTGCAGTGTGGGTCGATGAGAATAGGGTACCATTTTCTGGCCCACGCTGTTGACATAGGCATTCAAATCCTTGTCTTGGTAAATACCGAACTGCTGTTTTATCTGGCGGTCGGTGTCCTGGCCCATGGCGATCTCGGCTTTTTCCGAAAAAAACATCAGTTCTTTTTTACCTGAGACCGGATTGACGGCGCAGGCGATGGTTACCATGATTGCCAACAGGGTTGCAATGACCCAGAATACGCGGTTGCTTTTTCTCATGATGCTCCTCATCCAGGCAAAAGTCACTTCCGTCAATTTATAACATAAATATAATTTATTTTCTATTGAGAACGGCCCGGGTGGATTGCGCCGAAAAAATTAACGGCATATAATTCAAATCATGAAGCGGAGGAAAAATGAAAAAATTACTTTGGCTATCGATTGGCTTGCTGTTCCTGCAGCTTCCGGGTAGTGACCGCTTGACCGGACGCATGTTCGCCACCCGTTCCGAAGTCATAGCCTGTCAGGGCATGGTGGCTGCCAGCCAGCCGCTGGCCGCCCAGATCGGCATAGATATTTTGAAAAAAGGCGGCAGCGCCGTAGACGCCGCCATTGCCGTCAACGCGGCCCTGGGCTTGATGGAACCGTCCGGGTCAGGCATCGGCGGCGACCTTTTCGCAATTGTGTGGGACAATAAATCGGCAAAACTATACGGCATCAATTCCAGCGGCCCGGCCCCCGCTGGGATCGACATCGCATATTTTCAAAAAAAAGGCATAAAAAAAATACCCGAAACAGGCCCCCTGCCCTGGACGGTTCCGGGCTGCGTGGCCGGCTGGTTCGCCCTGCACAGCAAATTCGGAAAGCTGTCAATGGCTGAAGTGCTGGCCCCGGCCATCGCCTACGCCGAAGAAGGTTTTCCGCTGTCGGAACTGATCGCCCATTACTGGCAACGCTCGCTTAAGGCCTTCAATCGCTACGAAAATTTTCAAAAATTGTACGCCCCGCAAGGCAAGGTACCTCGCAAAGGCGACATATTCCGCAACCCCGAACTGGCCGCGACCTACCGCCTCCTTGCCCGTGGCGGCCGCGACATCTTTTACAGCGGCGAACTGGCCAAAAAAATCGTAGCTTATTCCAGGCAGGTCGGCGGATTTTTTTCAGAAAAAGATTTTGCCGGTTTCCAGCCCGAATGGGTCGCGCCCATGAGCGTCAATTACAGGGGATACGACGTCTGGGAACTGCCTCCCAACGGCCAGGGCCTGGCCGTCCTGCAGATGCTGCAAATGCTCGAAAACTTTGACCTCAAGGCCATGGGCCACAATTCGGCCGCCTACCTGCATGCCCTGATCGAAATAAAAAAAATCGTCTATGAGGACCGGGCCCGCTTCTACGCTGACCCGCGTTTCGCCGAGATTGATTATTCCACGCTCATTTCCCCCGCATATGCGAAACAGAGGTTGCAGCTCTTTCGAGCCGAACGCAGCAACAATATTGTTCCGGCCGGCGATCCGCGACTGGCCAAAGGCGATACGGTTTACCTGACCGTGGTCGACAGGGATTTCAACGCCGTCTCACTGATCCAGAGCAACTATGTTGGCTTCGGCTCGGGCATGGTCCCCGACGGGCTGGGGTTCTGCCTGCAGGACCGCGGCGCCCTGTTTAACCTCGAGCCGGGCCATGCCAACAGCCTGGCGCCCGGCAAAAGGCCATTTCATACCATCATCCCCGGCTTCGTCACCCGCAATGGAGAACCGCAGTTCTCTTTCGGGGTCATGGGCGGCGACATGCAGCCCCAGGGACACGTTCAGGTCCTTTGCAACATCATTGATTTCGCCATGAATCTGCAGGAAGCGGGCGATGCCCCGCGCTTCCGCCACGCCGGCTCATCCGAGCCCGACGGTTCCATTATGAGCGATGGCGGCCTGGTTCTCCTGGAAAGCGGCATCGCCCCCGAAGTGATCCGCGATCTGCTGAACCGCGGCCACAAAGTGAGAAAAAGCTCCGGCGAATTCGGCGGCTACCAGGGCATTTGGCTCGACCTTACAAGAAGGATACTGATCGGGGCCAGCGAATCCAGGAAAGATGGCTGCGCCATAGGTTATTGAAACGAACTATCCGTGACGAGTGACGCGTAACGCGTAACGAGGGAAGAAAAAACAAAAGACCAAGGACCAAGGTGTAGGGGCGACCGGCTGGTCGCCCATCTTAAATTCCAAATTCCAATATCCAAATGACCTGAATAAAGAGAAGAAACTATAAAGGACTTTCATTTAGGCCATTGGAATTTATTTGGAATCTGTTATTAAATTATTCTTCCTCGTCACGTGTCACGCGTTACGTGTCACGATTTTCATTGACAGCAATGGCTGAATTTGTTACTATTGCTTTTATTCCAACCATTGCTATCCTTGGAGGTAAAAATGATCAAGGGGAAATATCTGTTCACGTCAGAATCGGTATGCGCTGGACATCCGGACAAGATCTGCGACCAGATTTCCGACAGCATTCTTGATGCCTGCCTGGAGCAGGACCCGAATTCACGCGTGGCCATCGAGACCCTGACCAAAACCGGCATGGTCCTGGTGGCAGGTGAGCTGACCACATCTGCATATGTCAATATTCCAAACATCGTCCGCCAGACACTCAAAGAGATCGGCTACACCCAGTCACGCTACGGCATTGAATACGAAACCTGTGCCGTACTGGTGCACATTGAAGAACAGTCCCCGGATATCGCCATGGGCGTAAACGTGGCCAGGGGTCACGAACAGGGCGCCGGCGACCAGGGCATGATGTTCGGGTATGCCACCTGCGAAACCGCTGACTACATGCCCCTGCCCATCAGCCTGGCCCACAAATTAACCATGAAACTGGCCCAGGTCAGAAAAAACAAGCGCATCCCCTACCTTGGCCCCGACGGCAAGGCCCAGGTGACCGTTGAATACGAAAACGGCAAACCCCGCCATGTCACAGCCGTGGTGGTCTCCAATCAACATAACGAAGGGATCAAACACGCCCGCATCGAAAAGGACATCATCAAGCACGTGGTTATACCGGTATGCGGCAAATGGCTGACCGCCGCTACCAAGTTTTATATCAATCCCACCGGCAAGTTCGTCGTGGGCGGGCCCTTTGCCGACGCGGGACTGACCGGCCGCAAGATCATTGTCGATACCTATGGGGGCATGGGCCGGCACGGCGGCGGCGCTTTTTCCGGCAAAGATCCCAGCAAAGTCGACCGTTCCGGCGCTTACGTGGCCCGCTATATTGCCAAGAATATCGTAGCGGCCGGCCTGGCCGAAAAATGCGAGGTCCAACTGGCATACGCCATCGGTGTGGCTGAACCGGTCTCGGTTAATGTCAATACGTTTGGCACCGGCAAAATAAGCGAAGAAAAGATCACCTCGATGATCCGCAAGGTATTCCCCCTTAAACCAGGCGATATCCTGAAGCAACTTGACCTGAAAAAGCCCATTTACAAAAAAACAGCATCATACGGTCACTTCGGCCGCAATGAATTCCCCTGGGAAAAGCTGGACAAGGTCAAGGAACTGCGGGCATTGGCCAAAAAATAAAAGAGGTTCGATGTTCGAATTTCGATGTTGAAGAAAAAGGCAACATGCAAAACGCAGTGTAGGGGCGTCCCGGTGGGTCGCCCTGCCAGCAATGGCGTAAAAGCTTGCCAGCAAATTAGGGAACAATAAAAAAACGGAGAATAAAAATGAAGACAACGGACAAGGACCGCGTTCTGCCCTACAAGATCGCCGATATTTCACTGGCTGATTGGGGTCGAAGGGAAATGGATCTGGCTCGAGCGGAAATGCCAGGACTGATGGCTATCCGCAGCAAATACGGACCGGGCAAGCCTCTGGCCGGTTTGAAAGTTACCGGCAGCCTGCACATGACCATCCAAACAGCCATGCTGATCGAAACGCTGGTCGAACTGGGCGCCGACGTACGCTGGGCTTCCTGCAATATTTTTTCCACCCAGGATCATGCCGCCGCCGCCATTGCCAAGGCCGGTTCCGCTGCCGTCTTCGCCTGGAAGGGGGAATCCCTGGAGGAGTACTGGTGGTGCACCGAGCAGGCCCTGACCTGGCCCGACGGCTCCGGTCCCGACCTGATCGTCGATGATGGCGGCGACGCGACCCTGCTGGTCCACCAGGGCGTGAAGTTCGAAAAAAATTCCGGACTTATGCAAGACGCTACTCCGGAAAATAAGGAGATGGCTGTGGTCTGGCAGCGCCTGCGCGAATCCCTGAAACGCGATCCTCAACATTGGACCCGCGTCAGCCGCAGCATCCGCGGCGTGTCAGAGGAAACAACCACCGGCGTACACCGCCTGTACCAGATGCAGGCCGAGGGCAGCCTCCTGTTCCCTGCCATCAATGTCAACGATTCGGTGACCAAATCCAAGTTCGACAACCTCTATGGCTGCCGGGAATCACTTGCTGACGGGATCAAGCGCGCTACCGACATCATGGTGGCCGGCAAGAAGGTCGTGGTTTGCGGCTACGGCGACGTCGGCAAGGGCTGCGCCCAGTCCATGCGTGGTTTCGGCGCTAGAGTGATCATCACCGAGATAGACCCCATTTGCGCTTTGCAGGCGGCCATGGAGGGCTACGAGGTTTCTACCATGGAAGAGATGGCCGCTGTTGGAGATATTTTCATCAGCGCCACCGGCAATTGCAGCGTCATAACCGGCCGTCACATGGAGATGATGAAGAATGAAGCCATTGTTTGCAATATCGGCCATTTTGACAGCGAGATCGACATGCACTATCTGGAAACGACTCCAGGCTGCCTGAAAATGACCATCAAACCCCAGGTGGACAAATGGACGCTGAAATCCGGACGCTCGATCATCGTTTTAGCCGAGGGGCGCCTGGTCAACCTGGGCTGCGCCACTGGGCATCCCAGTTTCGTCATGAGCTGCAGTTTCACCAACCAGTGCCTGGCCCAGATCGAGCTGTCCAAAGGCGGGATTGAAAAAAAAGTATTCACGCTCCCCAAGCACCTTGACGAAGAAGTGGCCCGCATGCATTTGTCAGCGCTGGGAGCCCGGCTCACGATCCTGACTCCTGAACAGGCCGCCTATCTTGGTATTCCAACCCATGGTCCGTTCAAACCTGACAATTATCGCTACTGAGTCCCGACCAGATCCGGAGGGGTCACGGCCGAACCGGACCGGATCCCACCGCGCTAAACTTTACCAAATCTTGTTTTTCTGATATCTTGATTAAAATGTTCAAGGGAAAGATATTAATCGCCGACGACGAAAAAGACATTCGCGAACTACTGTGCGATTATCTGGAAGGCGAAGGCTATGAATGCCAGCTGGCCGCCAACGCTTTCGAAGCCCTGGAAAAATTCAAAGCCGCCGACAATTTCGATATCATTATGTCCGATATCCGCATGCCCGGAAAAACCGGTTTGGACCTGCTCGATGACATCAAGCGCCTGGACCAGGACGTGATGGTCATAATGATTTCGGCGGTCAAAGACATCGAATCGGCCATTGCCGCCATGTCCAAGGGAGCCTACGACTACGTTTCCAAGCCATTCAAACTCAACGAAGTGTCGTTTGTAGCCAACAAGGCCCTGGAAAAAAGACGCCTGGTCCTGGAAAACAAGGAATACCAGAAGCGCCTGGAAAAAATGGTCGAAGAAAGGACCTGCGAATTGAAGCAGGCCCTGGTCGAACTGGACATGACCTACAATTTTACCCTGCGGGCCATGGTTACAGCCCTGGATACCCGCGACACCGAAACACAGGGCCATTCCCTGCGTGTTGTCCGCTTTACACTCAAACTCTCCGAATTAATGGGCATCAACGACAAGGACACATTGAAAATTTATGAGTACGGTGCCCTGCTGCACGATATCGGCAAGATCGGTATCCCCGACGCCATATTGCGCAAACCGGCAAAACTGAGCCCCGAGGAATGGCGTATCATGAAGAACCACCCGTCCATCGGCTACAATGTGCTGCGGCGCATCAAATTCCTGGACCCTGCCGCCCAGATCGTTCTGCACCATCATGAAGCCTTCAACGGCAGCGGCTATCCCGACGGCCTGGCCGGGGAAAGCATTCCCCTGGGAGCGAGGATATTCAATATCGCCGATGCCATCGATGCCATGACCTCGGACCGCCCCTATCAGAAAGCACTATCCTTTCAAACCGCGGCCGGAGAATTGCTGCGGTTTTCCGGCAAACAATTCGATCCCGAGATCATCAATATTTTTAATGAAATTGGCCTCGATTTCTGGATCGAAGAAAAATTGAAGATTGAGGAAATGATCAAGGAAGACCCTGATTTTTTGTAGCCGGCGCCCCTGCGGTTCACAAAACCAATTCGTACAGCAGGGCGTCCTCCACGGGCCGGTCATAATAATCCCGGCGCCGCCCCACGCCGCGGAAGGCGAATTTCTCATACAAGTTGATAGCCGGGGTGTTATGGGCCCTCACTTCGAGTATTACTCTTTCGCTCCCCCATGAGCGGGCGGTCCGGATAAGGAACTCCATCAACTGTAAAGCATAGCCCTGCCCCTGCCAGGCCTTGGCCACGGCGATCTTGTGCAGTTCCAGCTCGACGCCAAGCCGCCAAAAAAGCAAATACCCGATCAATGCGCCGTTCGCAGAATTCTCGAACACGAATAAATTGGAAAAACTGTTGTCCAGTTCGGCCAAAAAATACTCAAGGCGCCAGGGATTGGAAAACTGCTCGCACTCGATTTGCAGGATGGCGGGCAAGTCGGCGGCCGCGGCCTTTCTAATCAACGGCGCCGTTAGCTCTGGCCAAATTACTTTCGGCATCGGGCCTACGAATATAACAGGGAAGCAGTTTTTGCAGATCGGTCGTGTACTGCCGGTTGCGGAACCGCTGCAGCGCTATTTTGCCGATCTCGCTGGCCAGAAAGTTGGAACGGTACAGCAAGTGGCATTCGCCAAAGGTGCTTTTTAAAAAGTCCCCATGACATTCGGCGCCGCTGCCGACAAAAACCTTGTCGGCAATTGGATCCAGCAGGGAGACCAGGGCGGAGACCGGCAGCAGGCAGGGCTGGACCAGTATATTTATTTCACCGTTGACAAAATTGTAGCAGCCGAGGTAGACCTCGCCTTTCCTGGCATCGATCAGCGCCACAATGTTTTTTTTCGAATCGGCAAACTTGAAAGCCAGCGCTTCCAAGGTGTTCACCGCGACCATGGGTTTTGCCGCGGCGAAATTCATCCCCTTGAGCGTGGCCAGCCCGATGCGGATGCCGGTAAAAAGTCCGGGGCCGACGGCCACGCCGAACAGGTCGATCTGCGATATTTTCATGCCCAGCGAGCGCAGGAGAAACTCCAGGCTGGGGATCATCACGGCCGACAGATTGTCCCGCGTAGAAAAATTGTACTCCTGCAAGATCTCTTCGTCTCGCAGTACCGCGATGGAAGCATCACGCGAAGTGGTGTCAAAACACAGAAGGTTCATGAAAGCTTCTTTTCCATGATGACTTCACTGCCGCCGGGCAGGCATTGGAACTCGAAAGTGTCCATGTAATTCTTGATGATCATGATGCCGCGGCCGTTGAAGGAGAGCAGACCGCAGCTGTTTATTTTATCCTCCACTTCCTTGAAGTCGACCTTGCGATCGTTTTCATCGCGGACATGGATGCGCAGAAAGGACTTGTCCCAGATAAATTCCATATGTACAAGCTTCTCCATATCGTTGCCGTTGCCATGGACAATGGCGTTGTTGGCGGCTTCGCGCAGGGAAATTTCGATCTTGAAAAATTCATCATCACCGATGTCCAGCAATTTTTTTATGAAGCCGAGCACCAGGACGCTCAATTCGGTGTATTTCAAGTTGCTTTTAAAAGCAATGGAGATCCTGTTCTCTGTTTTTCCCATCACCTGCAAGTATAGCAAAAAAAATAATGCTTGACTACAAGATGGTAATATTTCCAGCCTGATGCTGCTGCCTAAGTAAAGCCCTTAAAACTGAAGCAACAAATCGGAAATGGTAATGATCTTTTCGCAGACATCGCTGCCTTAGCATACGATTTGCAAATGCGGTTTGAATTCGCTACAATATCCGCATGGAAAAGAGAGAATTGGCAAACATCGGTGATTTTTTTTCAAAGGAAAGCGTCAACATGCCGCCCGAAAAGAAATGGGAGGAGATCTTCTCCGGCTGGATCGACAAGATCGACCAGGAAAAAATGATGCTCAACCTGTTCGAGCTGAAGCTGTGGTTCGAAAGCATCGAAGAGTTCAATTCCTCTTCCTACCTGGAAAACCTGGTCTTCAAGCTGCCCTCCCAGGCGGAGAGGAACTACGAATTCTATGTCTTCAGCCTCTATCAATCTTCGGCCAGGATCACCGCATTGCTCAAGGAACTGGATTTTAAAAAGGACAAGTATTTCCTCAATTTCGAAGAATTCGTCGTGGAAAAGATACTGGAAGAGAATATGGAAAAGTCGTTTCCCAACCTGAAAGAACTCTATTCTCCCGAATCGTGGTTTTACAGCTTCCGCATCTTCCTGCAGAGTTTCCGGAACCTGCTGAGTGAGATCCTGCGCGGCGACCAGGTCTCGCAAAAAGCCTATTTGTCGATTAAAAAATTATACCACCGCGAACTTCTCAGCAATCCTTTCCTGATTTCACTTCTGAAAAAACAATTCATCCCCAAGATGGACAAGATCTATCAGCCCGACATTTCCGGGATCATCTCCACCTGCAAAGACAAGAACATCCGTAAAAACCTGGGCATTTTCTTCATTCTCTCTTTTCGCATCCTGAAGATCAATAATTTCATTGAACTGAACCTTAACAAAAACAAGTACCTGGACATGGCCATTCCCCTGGTCCTGTCGCTGAAAAAAAACTTGGAAAGCATCATTAAATTCAACGACTCGGCCCTTTGGCAAAGTTTGCAATCCGACCCGGAGCTGAAAAAGAAGCTGGAACCGATCGGCGAAATTTTCAAGAACCTCAAACTGGAATACAAGAAGATCAGTGACGGCGAACTGCCGGTTTATTTGGACGGGAACAGCAACAAGCTCAAAAAGAGGAGGATGATCCAGAACATTGTCATCATCGCCGATGTGGCCGTTCAAGAACTGATAGAAAGCGTGGCCCGGCTGTTCAAACCCGACATCAGCGGTAACAGTATTTTCGAAAACTATGTCTCGCGCAAGCTAAAATCCATTGAGGTCAAGAAAAAGCTGATCAAGCTGCATACCAAGATAAACGATTATTTCACCAGCAAGAGCGGCATCGCCCCCTCGGAGATTTTTTTTGACATCAACCAGTTCATGGAAACCGATCTGAACTACCTGCTGTACAAGGATTGGAATGAATTTTTAAGCTTCTACGACAACCTGAGCCGCATCAACTTTTCCGCCGAATTCGAACCCACGCTGCGGGCATTCCATTCCTTCCTGACCAGGGTGCTGAAAGAGATAGTCAGTGAGAAGAAGTAAAAGTTCGAAGTTCGTAGTTCGATGTTCGAAGTTAAAGAATAAAAAAAGGAATTCACCTGATATAAAAAATTCCAAGTTCCAAATTCCTAGACAAAGGAGTTGGAGATCTGTCTTTTTTCGTTTGGTCATTGGTGCTTGTGATTTGATATTTTTCTTCAGCTGCCACTTCGCCTTTTCTTCCCTCGTCACTCGTTACGCGTCACTTGTCACTTGTCACGGCTGCCTTGATTGTGCTATTATGAACCGGTGAATCGGAAAAACAGCTTGAAATTTCAACTCCACCCATGAAGGTGACAAAAGCATGTTCGGATCGATAGGCTTTCCAGAATTGCTGCTTATTTTTATCGTGGTACTGCTGGTTTTCGGCCCAAAAAAACTGCCTGAATTCGCCAAACTGCTGGGCAAAACCATCCGCGAATTCCGCTCGACGGTTGATGAGGCGAAAGCGGCGATCGAAGACGAAATCTACAAGGAAGGCATGACCTCCCAGTTGAAAGACATCGGCAAGGATGTCAAGGACGCCTTGAATATTTATGGCGATGTGGACAAATCCGTGAAGGACTTCGGCAAGGACATCAAGGACTCCCTGAACATTAACGGCCCTGGTGAAAAACCCGCCGCTGAAAACGAAAAGAGCAAAGACGATGAAAAGAACGAATGAGATGTCCTTTTTCGAACACTTGGGTGAGCTGCGCAAACGCATAATCTACTCCTTCGCCTTCATCCTGATTTTTTTCATCGTCTCCTGGCGCTTTGTCGACAAACTGTATTACTGGCTGTCGCTGCCTGTTCTGAAATACCTTCCCGTTCTGCCCACGGGCGAAAAGAAGCTGGCCTACACCGCCCTGGCCGAACCGTTCATGATGTATATAAAAGTGGCTTTCATCTTCTCCCTGTTTGCGGCCTCGCCGTTCATTTTCCACCAACTGTGGCTGTTCATATCCCCGGCCCTGTTTGCCAAAGAAAAGAAATGGGTGCTGCCCTTTGTCATTTTCACTACTTTCTTTTTCCTCCTGGGCGGCGCTTTCGGCTATTTCGTTGTTTTCCCCCTGGCCTGCAAATTTTTCCTGAACATCGGCAAGGACTTCACGGCCATCATCACCATCAATGAGTATTTTTCCCTGGCCTTCAGGGTTCTTTTCGGCATCGCGGCGATCTTTGAACTGCCGGTGCTGGTCTTCCTGCTGGCCAAACTGCGCATCGTCAGCGCCCGCTTCCTGATCCGCTATTTCAAGTACGCGGTGGTGGCTATATTCATCCTGGCCGCGGTCATCACCCCCACCCCGGACATGATCACCCAGACAATGTTCGCCGTGCCCATGATTTTGCTATATTTGCTGAGCATCCTTATCGCCCGGCTGGTAAACCCCCAAAAAAAGGAAGACAAAGACGAAACCAGTTGAAACGTTGAACCGTTGAAAAGTTGAAATGAAAAAGCAATTTTTCGAGATTATTATATTGCGGTTCACACTTCAAATCTTCAACGCTTTAACACTTCAACATAATTTATTTCGAATGCGAGTAATTTCACTGTGGAGCCAGGCGGAATCGAACCGCCATCTCAACCTTGCGAAGGTCGCGTTCTCCCATTAAACCATGGCCCCGGATTTAGGTCGCAGAACCGCACTATATCATTTAAAGCGGGTGCCTGTCAATCACAGGAAAAGTTATGGGTATTGGTTTAAAGACAAGGGGCAAGGGGCTATGGGCCAAAGGGACGAGAATAAGAGTTAAAGAGGTAAAGGGGTAGAGAGGTAGAGAGAAAGACAAAGGATAAAAATAAAAAGGAAAAGTGAAGAGAGTAGTTTGACGTTTTATCCCTTTAACCCTTCAACGTTTCAACACTTCAACAGTGGAGTTTTCTTGAACTATTCCATTTTCTCCTGCATAATAACAATTGCAATCACAAAGGAGGTTTCTAGTGAAAAAAAACCAAAGAAAATGGCTGCCGATTGGCTTATCCATGGCAGTCCTCATGATCCTGTTTTTACTGGCAAGTCCGCTCGCCGCCGATGAGGGCATGTGGACCCTGGACAACATGCCCATGAAACAGCTCCAGGAAAAATACGGGTTTGAACCCACTCCGGCCTGGCTCGAACACATCCGCCTGGCTTCGGTACGCGTAGGCGACGGCGGTTCAGGCTCCTTTGTCAGCCCCAACGGCCTGGTGCTGACCAATCACCATGTGGCCCTTGGCCAACTGCAAAAAGTATCGACCCCGCAAAAGAACTACGTCAATGACGGCTTCTACGCCGCCACGGCTGCCGAAGAACTCCCCTGCCCCGACCTGGAGCTCAATGTCCTGATCTCCATGGCCAACGTCACTGCCAGGGTCATGGCCGCTGTCAAGCCTGGAATGGCTGCCAATAAAGCTCTGGAGGCCCGCAAAGCCGCCATTGCCGCCATCGAACGCCAAAGCCTTAAAAAGACCGGCCTGCGCTCCGATGTGGTCAAACTTTACAATGGCGGGGAATACTGGCTCTACCGCTACAAGAAATATACCGATGTCAAGCTTGTTTTTGCCCCGGAACAGCAGGCGGCATTCTACGGCGGCGATCCCGACAACTTCACCTTCCCGCGCCACGACCTTGACATGGCGCTCTTCCGCGCCTATGAAAAAGGCAAGCCGGCCGTTGTCAGCCATTATTTGAAGTGGAGTGCCA
>SPCN01000008.1 GCA_004525465.1 Chrysiogenales bacterium
ACACGCCAATTTCTCCGCCTGGCAGCCATTCCCCTGGTCTGGGCAATAAAAGCGGAGATGCTGAAGGAAAATTATGAGCAGATCAATGAATTTTTGATCCAATTCGTAAAGGAACCGCATATCAAGCAGATCCTTGTTGCCAAAATTGACGGGATGGTAGTCGTGGCCACCGATAAAAAACTGGAAGGGGCAGCCTTCTCCTCACTTTATGCGGGCGAGTATCTGGAAAAAAATGAAACGGTGGTCGCGGATGATGAAAAGGGTAATATTTTAATTGTATCGCCAATTATGGCATTCAATAGAAAACTCGGCATTTTTTTCATGGTCTACGAGCCTGAGAAGATCGACATGGCTGCGGCGCAATAAAGAATCTCTGAAAGGACATAAGATGTCATTTTGAAGGTCGCGCAAAAGTGATGCGGATGTGAGCGAATCCCCAAGCGGAGGTCCCATGCCCCGGAATGGTAAAAAACTGCTGTGGAAACCCGGTACCATGCTCTATCCCGTTCCCGCCGTGCTGGTCAGCTGCGGGGAACATGGCGGCGTGCGGAATATCATCACCATCGCCTGGGCCGGCGTGGTCTGCACCGACCCGGCCATGTGCTCCATCTCCATCCGCCCGCAACGCTTCTCTTATGAGTTGATCCGCAAAAACGGCGAATTCGCCATCAACCTGACCACGGCGGCCATGGCCCGGGCCGTCGACTGGTGCGGGGTGAAGAGCGGCCGCGATTTCGACAAGTTCCGCGAGATGAAGCTGACGCCGCTGGCGGCGAAATTCATCCGCCCGCCGCTCGTCGCCGAGTCGCCCGTCAACCTGGAATGCCGGGTCAAAGAGGTCCGCGAGCTGGGTTCCCATCATATGTTCATTGCCGAGATACTGGCCGTCCATGCCGACCCCGCCTATTTCGATGCCAAGACCGGGTTTTTCAACCTGGCCGCCGCCGAACCCCTTTGCTACTGCCACGGCCATTACTACCGCCTGGGCAAACACATCGGCAAGTTCGGGTTTTCGGTGGAGAAAAAAAAGAAGCAGCGGCCTCATAGGAAGTGACAAGTGACCCGTGACGAGTAACCAGGGCAGAAATAGAACAGGGTAGGGCGAATCCGCAGGCATCAGGTCACAGGCCGGGACGGCCGGCGGGGAAGATTGATTTATTTTCGCGGGGTTAAAAATTGAAATTGATGATGGGCAGGACCGTTCTCCCTCTGGGATTGTCGCGGACGATGTTGACCAGGCCGATCTGCAGGCCTTTTAAGCGGTAGGCATAGTTGACGATGCCGACGGCCACCCCTTTCTGAGTCCCCTTGATGAAATTGAAGGCGCTGACGGCCAGGCCGTTGTACACTCCGTCCCCCTTTTCAGCCCTGACCTGAATGGACCCGAGCGCGATGGAAAGCCCGGAAATATTTTTGCCGCCTAGGGCCAGGCCGCAGACGGTCAGCCCCTTGATGGTGGGGGCACCGGCCGCCAGGCCGCAGATAGTCAGGCCGGCCAATTGCTCCCCGGCCCCGGCGCCGATACCGGCAATGGTGATGCCCATGACCTTATCTCCGGCTCCCACGCCCAGGCCGCCGAGGTTGAACCCGATCAAATTATTCCCGGCGCCAATACCCAGGCCGCCGATGTTGATCCCCATGGCGTCGTCCCCGGCCCCGGCGCCGACCAGGCCGATGTTGATGCCTTTCATGTTTTTGCCGGCACCCACGCCGATGCCGCCGAAATTCAAGCCGATCATATCGCTTCCGGCCCCGGCGCCGATCAGCCCGATATTGATGCCGCGCATGTTTTTTTTGGCGCCGCTACCCAGCAAGCCGACCTGTATCCCGTTCAGATCTCCGGCATAGGGGAGCAATCCCAGCGAGATCCCGTTCACCCTGCCGCCGGCATTCCTGTCATTGGCTTTCCAGGCGGTGATGTTGATGCCGTTTATGGTCTCGATTCTGTTGTCCATGATATTGAAGCGCAGGCCGTTGAAACGCGGGGCATTCCCGAAACAGATCCCCCAGGTTTTTGCCGGCAGCGTCAGACTTTGGGCGCCGACGATAGGAATGACCCCCATATGGAAAATAAAAAAGCAAAGCATAAAAGGGAGTAAATTCTTCCGCGCCATTTTTATTCTTTTTACTGGCATCGTTTCCTCCATAAAAAAAGTTTTCTCGATAGGGAGATAAAATTCTTCTTTCAAGTAAATATAACGAATGTCGAAAAGAAAAGTTTCGCGTTTTCTGTATTTGCTTTTCAGTGCTGATGGCTGCTCACCGGGAAGAATTGAAAAAACAGTAAAAACGAAGTGAAGGGACGGCCCGGCATGCGTTCCCAGATGAAAGCTTAAAATATCGAGGTGTGAACCTGGAGTTTGCGGCAAGCAGATCGGCGAAGCAAGGCCTTTCGGTTGTTTACTGTTTTTTTTGATACCAGTTGCCGTCGGTGTCCTGCAGCCAGTGGCCCACAGCAGCCAGGGCGGCGATCTGCACGGCCCGGCGCTTGCCGACCGCCTCGGCGCTGGCGTTCACCTTGACGGCGATCTCGGCATAGACGGTTTTTCGGTCCTGGTTTTCGGCGTTCACGATCTTGGTATTCTCCTTGTTTTGCCCGGCCTCGCTCAGGAAAACCAGAAAACCGAGGTTGTTTTCTCCGATCCATTCCTGGTCCTTCATTTTCTCGAGCAGCGGTTGCCTTTGCAAAAACCTCTCCTTCAGCTCGACGCTTTCGGCCTGGACGAAAACAGCCAGCAGGAACAATCCCCCCAGTAGGGCGGCGGTATTTCGCAGTTTTCCTTTCATTGCAATTCCTCCTTTTTTGAGCTGTCGTCCTTTTCGGCAGGGACGGCGGCTTTGTCGATGTCGGCGAAGAAATTATCCAGCTCGCGGTCGATCTTGATTCTCACGTCCACGGTGATGTGGACCGGCTGGATGGTCATTTCGTGCTTCATTTTTATGCAGGCGGAAGTCAACAGCACCGCTGACGCCATCAGCAAAAAGATCCTTTTTCCCATTTGTATCCTCCTTTCCTTTATTTAATTTTATTTTTGCCGGCACTCATCTGGCTGCCGGCTTTCAGCAGGTCCTTCAAGTCGATGTCGAGGAAACGGATATCCAGCAGCAGTCCCTTGAGCTGCACGTGGCGGCCGCCGGCGGGGTCCTTGACAAAGTCCTTCTGCCTGGCATCGTAACGCAGCGGCAATTTTTGGGCCGGGGCGCCGTCGATGGAAACGACCATATCCAGGAGGTCGTCGCGGCTGCTCAATTTGATCTTGATCCAATTGTAACGGAAATCGCGGATCGCTTCCTCCACCAGCACCTGGCCGCCGGAAATAAGCTCGGGCTGGCTGACTTTCAGGTTGCCGCTGCTGCCGGGCGTGGAATACAGGTAGCCGTCCACAAATACCGGGCTGCCATTGACCATCCTTACCGGGACGATACCGTTCATTTCCGCGTCGCCGCTGACCACCACTTTCCCCAGCAGTGCGTTGAGCATCTGGGCGAAATTGACGCGGTCACAGTATAGGGTAATGAGGAAATCTGTTTTCCCGGGTTCGAGCCGAAAAGGAGCAATCATGACTTTGCCCCCGCACCAGTCAAAGCGGCCCGATTCGATAAAAACAGTGCCGCCGCTTTCGCCGGCAAAAATCAACTCACCGTTGCTGAATGACTTGTCCTGCCATTTCAATTCCCGGAAGGCGATGCGTTGGGCCGGAGCGGTGACAAAATCGAAAAGGCTCGCCAGCGTGACCGAGCTATTGATCCCAAGCACGGCGATCCCTTCCTCTTTCTGCTCAAAATCGGCTTCGGCAATTTTCATGGTGGCGCTGCCGCCGGCTGAATCATCTCGCGCCCATATCCGGCCCTCGGCCTGGAAACGGCCGCCACCGCTTGTCCCCTGCAGCAGGGGATGCAAAGGCCGCAGGTCGGTCCCGGCCGGCAGCACGACCAGCGGCAGGGAGAAATCGGCCTGCAGGCCGCCGCCGCCCGGTTCGGGCGCGACAATGCCCTGGAATGCCACCGCGATCCTTGTCAGGACGCTGTGCATCGAGCCGGAAAAACGGAGGAGCGCATCTTTTTGCACCGCGGTGCCGCTGATATCCTGCCAGCGCATGCCATTGCTTTGCAGCCGGGTGATGGAAAATCCGCCCTCCGGGGCCGGACCGCTGCTGGGCCATTGCCAGGGCAGGTTCAGGCGGATCCCCGCTGCATCCAGGCCGCCTGCCTCGCTGGCAGCGACATGGCCGCTGCTGAGTTCGACCCGGCCACGTCCGCTGAAATTTCCCCCGAAGACGTATTCCACTTCGGCATTGCCGCTGCATACCTCGGCCCCGGCGCGGTAACCTGCCAGTTGCAGCTCGGCTCCAGGCATGCGGCAGGCCGCGCTGGCACGCAGGCGCTGCGCGTCACCTCTCAGGGAGGCATTCAGGTCCAACCGTCCCCGTAGCGAATCCGTTCCAAGGCTGAGGAAAATGCCTTGTTTGCCCCTGGCCTGGAGGGCCCAGGAGATCATACCCTCCTTCAGGCTGCCCTGGAAATCGCCGTCAACGGCATAGGGCCGGGTGATTTTCCCAGGCAGCCCCAGCGCCGCCAGCATCTTGTTCCCGGTCTGCAAATGAAAATCGCCTTTGATCTGCGCCGTGGTCCAGGGCCCGGTGATTTTCCCGGCGATGCGTTCAATCCCCACCGGCAGCGGCCGGGCGATCCGCAGATCGCGGATGGAAAATTCCAGATCCGGCCAGCGACGGCCACGGATATCCAGGAAGAAGGGGGATTCGACCGCCAATTCTCCAAAATGAAATTGACGCCCCTGGACGCTGGCAACGATATCCCGCGCCATGAAGCCGCTGTCGAGATGGAAAGCCAGGGAGAAGAGATCCAGCAGGGCCGAGGCTTGATCCGGGAGGGCCAAGCGCAAATCACCCAGGCCGGAAACGGAAATGGTCGCGGTTTGGAAATTTCCCTCCCGCAGGATGATTTCACCTTTGGCCGCGATCCGCCCCTGCCCCCAAGCAATAGACCCAAAACCGGCCTGGTCGATCAGGGCCTGCAGGGGAAATCCGGGGATCTCCCATGTGATTTTACCGGCTGTGATATTTTTGTCGATCGTGCCCTGCAGGCGAACCGTCTCGGCCAGCGGGCGCAGCAGGGCGGAAAAAGAATAATCGCGACCTGAAGGGCGCAGGACAGCGTCAAAGGGGATTTCCAAAGTATGCCCCGGCCAGGCGATTTGCAAATTCCCGCCTTCCAGGCTGAGACGCTCGATCGTAGGCATTTCACCTTTTTGCGCTTGAGTTATTGGCGGCGTTTTCAGGCCATGGAACGCAAAACCCTGGCCGCGATCTTCGATCTTTATCGAGGCGCCGACCAGGCGGACATTGCTGATCTTTTTGTTCCAAAGCCCCGGCAACGAATACTCCATGGATAAATAGGGGATGCGCAGCGCTGGAGCGGCCGTATCTCCCAAGGTGACATCGGCGAGGTCAAGGCGCCCCCAGCCGACATGAAGGGCCCTGAACTGCAGGTTTTTCAAACCGAAATTTTCCGCCTGGGTGAGCAGGACATCCTTGGTGATGGACGGCAATGAAAAATAGAGGACGACCACAGCCATCCCGGTCACGGCCATGATGATCCGCCGTGCTGTCCTTTTGGATGGCATTTTAAATTTGAGGTGTTTCACGTTTCCATGACCCGTGGAGATCTTTTCAATTCCCTGTTTTTTATATATCAACAATCCATTTAATTATCAAGGGAGCCATCCGCAAGCGGCCATTTATTTTTTTCCTGCCCCGGCCCCATTTCCCGGGGTAGGGGGGACAATGCCATGGGAAAAAAACAAAAATAAAAATAATTCGAACAATTCGAATTGATTTGTCGTATAATAGATTACTTCGAAACAATCGAAGTGAAAAGAGGCAGCATGAAGGAATTGACAAGAAAGGAAGAGCAGGTCCTGCTGGCCGTCCACCACCTGCAGGATGACGCGTACCTGATCACCATCCGCGAGCAGATTTTTCACTATACCGGCACCCGCTACTCGGTGGGTACGATCTACGCCCCCCTGAACCGCCTGAACATCAACGGTTACATCGAATCCTACTCCAATCGCAACTCCGATTTTTCCAGTAAGAAGCCGATCCGTTTCTACCGTCTCACCAAAAAGGGCCATGCCGCCCTGGTGGAATTGCAAAGGGCATATCGCCGGCTGTGGACCGATTTTGTCACTCCCACCAAGGAGAAAATATAATGAAAAAGGAAAAAGAAAATCGCGAAAAACTGCCTTTCGGCTTTTTAAACCGCTTTTTGACCACCGATGAGATCGATGACGTGGACGGTTGTTTTGAAGAGATGTATGCCCAGGTGGCCGCAAAAAACGGTGCCGGCTATGCCAGGCGCTGGATCTTTTGGCAGGCATTGAAATCGCTTCCCGGGTTCTTCAGCCACCTTGTTTACTGGAAACTGCTGATGCTGAAAAACGCCCTGGAGATTACCCTGCGCAGCATGCTGAAAAACAAGGGATTTTTCCTGATCAAGGTCTTCGGCCTGGCGGCCGGCGTCGCCTGCAGCATGGTGGTCATCCTCTACGTGACCAACGAGTTGACCTATGATACCTATCATCCCGACCATGAGCGCATCTTCCGCATCGCCGCCCGCCGCATCACCCCGACGGGCGAATACACCGCAGCCTCGACCCCGGGACCCCTGGCCGTCGCCATAAGGGAACAGTTCAGTCAGGTCGAGAACGTAGCCCGGATGATTCCGCCCTTGGAAAATGCCAAGCATGTCCTGGTGGTTCAGGGCGCCAAGCGCTTTTTTGAAAAGCGGGTCTGGTTTGCAGATCCGGAAATTTTCAAGATCCTGCGCATTCCTTTCCTGGAGGGGAGCGCCAGGACCGCCCTGGCTCTGCCGAAAACAGTTGTGATCAGCGAAGGCACGGCCCGTAAATATTTCGGCGCGCTGCCGCCGTTGGGGCGGAGCCTGAGCATTGAGATCGATTACGATACCGGGGCGTCCGTTACCGAGGACTTCCAGGTGACCGGAGTCGTCAGCGATGCCCCGGCCAACACCCACCTGAAATACGATATGCTGCTCTCCATGTCCACTCTGCTGGCTTACGTGCCCACCTTGGACCAGGATTGGGCTGAATTTCACTACAAATATACCTATGTAAAGCTCGGCCGCAAAACCTCTCAGTTGGCTTTTAAAAGGCAATTGCAGCCCTTTTCAGACCAAATCCGTTTGGCTTTTGAGAAGCGGACGGGGACACCGATGCGGATGCATGAGTTTTTTCTCCAGCCCCTGCCGGCTCTGCACTTGGGATCCAATTTTTCCGACGAGATCGAGCCGCCCGGCAATATATACTATATTTACATCTATTCTTTCGCGGCCCTGCTGATCCTGCTGATCGGGGTCATCAATTTTGTCAACCTCTCGGCGACCCTGGCCGCGGCCCGCAGCCGTGAAGTGGGCATCCGCAAAACCCTGGGCGGCAGCCGCTGGGACCTGGCTTTTCAATTTATCGGCGAATCCCTGGTCATCACATTTTTCGCCTTCGCGGCGGCATTCGCTTTCCTCTCCCTGCTGCTGCGATATTTCAACCGCATGGCAGGCACTGCCATTAATTTCCAGGCCCTGGGCCAACCGCTGGTCCTGGCATCGCTCCTGGCCCTTTTTCTGACCGTGGGCTTCAGCGCCGGCGTCTACCCGGCCCTGGTCCTCTCCCGCTTTAAACCGTCCAGGATTTTCCGTGACGATATCCTGCCGGGGAACAGGGGCAATGGCCTTCAGCGCCTGCTGGTCATAAGCCAGTTCGTCATTTGTATCTTCCTGGTGGTGTGCACCCTGGTGGTTTTCCGCCAGTTGACCTTCATGAAAGGCAAGGCGCTGGGTTTTTCCCGGCAGCAGAAACTGATCCTGGAGGTCAAGAGCAACCAGGCTTATTTCCGGAACAACTACGAAGCCATAAAAAGTGATTTTCTCAAAAGTCCGGGTATCACCGGCGCAACTGTATCGTCGGCGGTTCCCGGGGAGGCCATTTCCGGCGGCTATTACCTGCAAAAAGGAAACTCTTTCGCCGCCCTGAACGCGAAACGGCTGAAGGTGTTGACCGTGGACCATGATTTCATCCGCGCCTACGGCATCGCCATGGCGGCGGGCCGGCCTTTCCAGAAAGTGTCGGGAAATGATGAGGCTGCCGCTTATATTGTCAACGAAGCCGGTGCCCGTGAACTGGGTTTCACGCCGCAGAGCGCTCTGGGCACGGTCTGGACCGCCCACTACCACCGCAAGACCAAGAGCATTGTCGGTGTGACCGCGGATTTCCATTTCCTGGGACTGAAGGACGCCGCCGAACCCATGCTGCTGGATATTGAGAAATCCCTGCTGCGAACCATCACCCTGACGCTGGATACGGAGCGCATCGCCACGGCCATGGCCGCCGCTGAAAAGACGTGGCGCGCCCATTTTCCCGGCGTACCCTTCGAATATTCGTTCCTGGATGAAACGTTTGGAAGGGTCTATCAATACGAGGAACAGATGGGAAATTTGCTGGGGATGATCTCAGGGCTGGGCATTGCCATCGCCTTTCTCGGGCTTTACGGCATGGTCGCCTTCTATGCCCGCCTGCGCAAAAAAGAGATCGCCATCCGCCGGGTCATTGGCGCTTCGACCGCTTCCGTTGCCCTGCTGATGACCCGCCAATTCGTTTCGCTGGTTTTTCTGGCCGGCGTAACCGCGGTCCCCCTGGCCTGGCTGGCCAGCGAGAGATGGCTGCAGGATTTCGCCTACCGTATCCAGCCGGGCTTCGCGGTCTTCGCCTTTGCCTTTCTTTCGGCTTTCCTGATCGCCATGGCCGCGGTGTTGCTGCAAAGCCTGCGCGCCATTCGCGACAACCCGGTGAATTCACTGCGCTGCGAATAATAGCACGGATCATCAGAAGGAGATGCGGTCGAGATGGTCTTGTTGACCAAGACCATCTCGACCGGAAATGAATAGCGGCAGGGATGGGGGATTACTTTTTCAGGGTGACGGTACCGATGGCGCTCTTCAGGGTGATCTTGGGGCCGGCACCGCGGGCGAAGCTCTTTACCAGGGTGATGGATTCGCCATGTTCAATCTCCTCCTGACGGTCGAAGGCCACCGGACAAACGATATCGCCATGGTCCTTGCTAACCCGGAATTCGAAACTGCCCTGGAAAGGCTGGCCGTTGAAGTCCAGTGTGACATCACCGCTTGCTGAACTCAGCGACATATCCTGGTCGTTGCTGCCGCTCAATGTGACCGCAACATCGCCGCTGGCACTGGAGAACACTGCCGGTCCCTGCAGCACCAGTCCGCTCAGATCCAGGTCGCCGGAGGCGGTTTTGGCCTGGCAACTGCCCTTGATTCCTTTCAGCTCGATCTGGCCGGAAGCGCTTTTCACCTGCACATCCCCTTCCAGATCGGCCGCCTGCAGTTCGCCGCTGGCCAGGTAGCATGAAACCCCACCTTTGATCGACTCAAGGGAAATGTCGCCGCTGGCGCTGCGAATGTTTACATCCCCCCTGATGTTTTTCAATTTCACATCGCCGGAGGCGGTTTTGGCGGTGACAGAAGCGTTCAGGTCGTATATTTCCCCGTCGCCCGAAGCGCTGGAAAAGACGATGCTGGTTGTGGCCGGAACCGTGACCGACCAGTGCGAGCGGCCATTGTGGTTGCCATGGCCATGGAAATCCTCGCGCAGTGTCAGCCGCCCGGCTTCCGCTTCCATGACCGGGGTGAATTCATCCGCATCGTAGGTGTAGGTGAGATCGACCTTGATCTCGTTGGCAAGCCCTTTGCGGATGGTGCAATCGCCGCTCACGGTGGCGATCTTCAGTTCGGGTTTGGCGGGAAATGTTTTGTGCAATTCGGCCGCTGCCATGCTGCCGTTAAGCACGATGGCCAGTACTGCGACAAAAAAGACGGTAATGATTTTGTTTTTCATGGTTTCTCCTTGATTTACTTGCTCTTTTTCAGATCAATATTTCCGTTGACGGTGGTAATGGTGATTTTGTTGCGGCCATCCCCGGTTTTTCCCCGGCCGCGGATGGTTTTGCGGGCTGAGCCGTGTTCATGGCTCCATTCTTTGTCTTCCTCGATCTGCAAAGGAAAATCACTGTGGATTTGGTATTCCCCCTGGTGGCCCTTTGTATAAACCAGTTGGATATCGATCGCCATGGCCAGCGACTCGGGCACGGTCAGGGTGATCCCGCCGCTCAGGGAAGAGAGTGTCGCATCTTTTTTCCCCTGGCTGTCGCCGCTGATCCTGACTTTGATGGAGCCTCCCATGGTGGTGGCTTTGACATGGCCGTCAACGGACTTGATGACGATGTCGCCGCCCATGGTTTTTGCTTTCACGTACTCGCTGGCCGATTGAATGGTAATATCGCCGCCCATGGTTTCCACTTCGGCGCCGCTTTCTGCCTGATCGACATTGATGGCTCCGCCCATAGTGGTAATGCGCACCACCTTGCCGCCGCTGTCTCCGGCGCGCTTCCGAACATTGCGGTAAACCACGTTGCCGCCCATGGAGTGCCCCTTGATATCGCCGACCACGTTTTCTATTGAAATGCGGCCGCCCATGGTGGTGACTTCGCCATCCACTTCGGAATCGCGCAGCTCGATGTCGCCGCCCATGGTTTTCATCCGCAAAACCCCTTTCAACTTGTTGAAAATGAGGGCGCCGCCCTGGGTACGGCCGGTGATCGTACCATTGACCCCGGTGATGCTGATTGTGCCGCCCAAGGTTTTCAATTCCAGGTCAAATTTCTGAGGCACCTGAATGTGAAAATCGGGACTTTGATGATCTTTGACCTTCGACCGGCATTCTACTTCCAATTCATCTCCCCGGGGCGTATAAACGATTTCCCATTCTTTTTCGCTTGTTTTTTTAAAGAGCACTTCCAACCGCACCTTGTTTTCCTTGGCGCCGGTAACTTCGATCGATCCCCCGCAGCGCAGGTCAAGGGATAGTTTCTTCAGTTTTTCAGCGGGAAACTCTTTCAGCGTGTCCGCGGCGACCTGACCCGTTGCCCAGAGTAGAACAATTAAAAATACCAGAAATAAACGTTTCATGACTTCCTCCTGCGTCCGGCTTCAGCCGTCCGCTTGTGTCACTATCATAACGTAAATTTTTGGCTGGTTCGCCCGGTTTTGCAATTCAGGACGGGGATAAGCGTCCGGAATTGCAATTTCGGACAATGGTGACCGTGGAGGTCAGGATTTCTTTCCCCGGTATTCCTGGGGGGATTGGTCGTTGAATTTTTTAAAGGCGGAGTTGAAAACCGATTTGGAATAGAAGCCGGTTTCAAAGGCGATTTCCAGGATGGTTTTCTTTTTTTGCTTTGGGTCAAGGAGCATTCTTTCAGCGGCGGCGATGCGATAGGTGTTGATGAAATCGCGAGCGCTTCGGCCCAGGCGCTCGTTCATGATCTGCGAGAGGTAATTGGGATGAATATGCAGCATCTCGGCGAGTTTTTTCAGGGTCAGGTCGGGATCGAGCCAGGCTTCCTCTTTTTCCATCAGGGCCAGGAGCCTCTGTTCCACTTCGCAGGCGACCGCGTCGGTCAGGGCCGAAGTGGCGTATTTTTTCTGATTCTCTCCAAGGGGTTCCCCGGCGGAGACGTTCCCGGAAACCGGCGCAGGAGGATGAATCCGGCGCCGGCGGCGCCAAAGCAGGAAAACTGAAAGGGCGCCGGCAGCGGTGAACAACAATACTGCCAGCGGCGGCGGGAAAAATGACGCTCCGATGCGGAACGAAAACGTGGCGATGGCGTCTTTTTCAAGATGCCGGCGGTCAACATTTTCAAAACGTATTTGAAAGGTGTAACTGCCTGGCTGCAGATTGGAATACATGGCGTTCCTTGGCGCCTGGCCGCTGATGGTATGCCAGCTGCTTTCCCAGCCTTGCAGGCGGTATTGCAGCCGCAGTTGCTGAATTTGACGGAAGGCTACAGCGGTGAAATAAAATTCCAGCAATCGGGTGGAGCGGGGCAGCACCACCCCTGACTGCCCGCTGATGGGGCGGTTGTCGGCCAGCACCGTTTCAATTTGCAGAGAAAGCGGCTGGGTCGCGGCAGCATCAGATTTCTCCCTGAATTGCAGCAGTCCCTGGCTGATGGTCCCGGCCCAAAAGTTGCCCTCGTGGTCCTCCAGCAATGACGGCACATAGTAGACGGGCTGGCTGTCCGCGGCAACGGACAGCAGGCGATTGTTCTCCAGCAGGAATATTCCCTCACCTTCACTGCCCAGCCACCAGCGTCCGGCGCGGTCTTCCAGCAGCGCCAGGAAAGATTTTTGCCTCGGCACGGCTGCAACTCGACTAAGTACGCGGCGATGCCAGGTAAAAAGGCCGTTTTCGGCGGCGATGCGCACGGTGCCATCATGGCCGCGACGCAAGGCGCGGATGCCTTCAGGGGCATCGACCCTGTTTTCCACTACGAACTTCCCGTCACGCAGGGCGGCCAAGCCGCTGCCGTCGCTGCCGGCCAGCAGGGTGCCGTCTTCCGCTTCGGCCAGGGCATAGACCAGATTGCCGGGCAGGCCCTGTGACATGGTGAATGTTTCGCAGCGATCGTTGCGCAGACAGTTCAATCCATATTGGGTGCCGATCCAAAGGGCGCCGCGGCGGTCGCGCAGAATGGTTTGGATGTGAGGATTGCTCAGCTTCTGCGGAACCGTTCCCCACAGATTTTGCCTTATATAATACAAGCCGCCGCCGTCGCTGCCGATCCAAACGGTATCGTCGTTATCGAGCCACAGGCAGGTCAGGCGGTCTACCGACATAACCGGGGTATTCCAACGGTTGAAGCAGCGGAATTGCCGGCCGTCGAAGCGCAACAGCCCGGACGGGGTCGCCAGCCACAGATAACCCTGGCGGTTCTGCAGCAGCGCCGTGATGGTGTTGTTGGCCAAACCCTGCTCGATCTTCCAGCGTCCCGACAGATAAGGATCAGCGGCTGACAATGCCAACGGAACGAATAAAGCAATAGGCAATAAAATCCGGGCGGACAAGCAACGCAACTTAAAAAAGCACATAGGCAATTATTATAACGCAAAATCTCCGGGAAATGTCTTACATTCTCCCGCTTTTTTTTTAGTAGGGAATGGAAGGCAATGCCCGATTTTGCCGCGCTGTCCTTGAAAAATGTTTTTTAAACTGCTACTGTTTTCATATAAGAGATCGAAAACGCCTGCATTTCATTTTGCAGAAAAAGCCGAATGCCGCAGATCGATCAGGAGGACCAATGAAGTCGAAAAAAAAATTCCCGTTCGCGGTTGCTGCCCTGCTTCTATTCCTGGCCGGATTTTTGGCCGAGGCCGCCATCTATGTGTCCAAGGCGAAGGGCAACAACCAGAACCCCGGCAGCAAGGCCAGCCCGGTGAAAGAGATCGACAAAGCCATCACCCTGGCCCAGGCCGGGGACACGATCTGCATCGCCGGCGGCATCTATGCCGGAACATTTTCCATTGGCTTTATGCAAACCGACAAACCGCTGAAATTGCTCGGGAGTTTCGACGAAACTTTTTCCGTCCGCAGCATAGTCAAAACGCCGACCGTGTTCCAGCCTGATAACGAAAGCGGCGCCAAGGCGCGCAAAGCCTTCCTGAAATTCAGCAAGGCGCTGGCCGGCACGGTCGTGGACGGCATCGTGTTCGACATGGGATTGCGCAATGCCTACAGCACCAGGGATGGCCTGGGCAAAGGCCTGGAAACGGGACGCTTGCTCAGGGCTACGGAAAGGCCCCCGGTCGGGAACAGCACCGTGGAGGAACCGATCATCCAGGTCGTCAGCGCCGCCCAGGGCGGTGACCTCACCATTCAGAACTGCGTCTTTGTCAACGGCGCCAGCTTCGCCATCCAGGCGGGGCACCGTCAGGGGACTGTCAGGATCCTGAACAACGTCTTCGTGGGCAACCGCATGGCGGCCATTGAAATATTCGGCACTTGCGCCGGCAGAGGCGGTCCCGGGACCATGGTGGAATGCGGCGATGTCGAGATCGCCTACAACACGATCCTGTTCAGTTGGAGCCGCCTCAAGGACCTGGCCGACATGGGCTACGGGGTCCGGGTGATGACCAAGTGCCGCTACCACATCCATCACAATGTCATCGCCGGCAGCGTCTTGGCCGGGATCGACCACAGCCGCTTCAACAAGGATGAGTGGCTGCGCATCACCGACAACATTTTTTTTGCCAACAAAAAGGCCGACCTGCAATACAGCCCCGCCAGCAATACCAGGCTCAACCTGTTCGTCGAGCAGTTCGGCGACCTTTCGTTTGCCGAAGTGAAAGGCAACAAGGGGGAGATACCGGCCAAGCTGCCGGTCAATAAGAATTACCTGGATGCTTTTTTAAGCGCGAGTTATTCCGAGCAGATTGATTTCAAGCCCGATTCCGCGGCCAATAGATGGCGTGAAGCCTTGGGTTTGAACAAGCAGGGCAAGATCACATCCCAGGTCTCCATGTTCATGAACCGCTATCCCTGGCGAGAAACCCTGGCGCTTTTCGGCGCCTTGAAGGGAAGCGGAGCCCAGGCATTCAAGTAAGGGAGGTCGCGCAGCCGGGCGCCTTTGTTTTCTTTCCCAGACAGCAGGGTTTTATTTTTTGCATATTAAAACCATTTTAGAGGAGCCGGCAATGAACAAACGAATCGTTTTTTTCTTTTTCCTGGTCCTGGCCGGATCTTCCCTGTTGGCGGGGCCGGTTCCCGGGACTGCGGAGATACGAGTGACCATTCTCTACGACAATTACGCAGCGCTGGAAGGAGTGCAGACGCATTGGGGTTTTTCCTGCCTGGTGCAGGGCGTCGAAAAGACCATTCTCTTTGACGCCGGCAGCCGCGCCGCCATCCTGCAGGAGAATGTCAGGAACCTGAAGGTCGATCTGACCCGAATAGAGATGATCGTGATCTCGCACCTGCACGGCGACCACATGGGAGGGATCGAATGGATATTGTCGCAAAAACGCGATATCCCCGTTTTTCTCCCGGCCATGGCCGGAGACGAGTACATGGCCAAGGTCCGCCAATGGGGCGGGCGGCCTTTGCGTGTCAAGGAACCTCTGGAGATCTGCAGCAAGGTCTTCAGCACGGGAGAGATGTCCGCGGATTTCGACCCTGCATTCAGCGAGCAGTCGCTTGTTTTCAAAACCGCCGGCGGGCTGCTGGTGATCACCGGCTGCGCCCACCCGGGGATTGTGGCGGTTGTGCGCCGCGCCCCCCAGGTGGTGCCCGGACTGCCGCGGGTGGTGCTGGGCGGCTTTCACTTGTTGAACAAAAAGGACGGGGAGATTCAGGCCATCATCGGGGGGATGAAGGCGGCGGGAGTGGAGCGCTGCGGCGCCTCGCACTGCTCGGGCGACCGGGCCATCGAGCTTTTCCAGGAGGCCTTCGCCGACCGTTTCCTGAAGCTGGGCGTAGGCAGTGTGCTGACCTTCGCCCGGTAATCGGAAGAATCGGTGCTGCCCGGCCGTGAACTTGATTTCAAGAATTTTATTTTAATAAAAAAAAGTCAGGAGGGGGGAATGAAAAAAACGATTTTGTGGATGGCGACCTTTTTTGTCCTGCTGGGAGTCGGGGGCGGGCCGCTGCTCAGGGCCCACTGCCAGGTGCCCTGCGGCATCTACGACGATGAGGCGCGCTTCAAGTTGCTGGCTGAGCACGTCAGCACCATGGAAAAAGCGATGAACGAGATCGCCGCTCTTTCCGCGCAGAGCCCGGTGAACTACAACCAGGTGGTGCGCTGGGTGATGAACAAGGAAAAGCACGCCGAGGAGTTCAGCGAGATCCTGTCCTATTATTTCCTGGCCCAGCGTATCAAGCAGGCGGCCGCGGATGACAAGGAAATCCATGACCGGTACCTGTCGCAACTGGAGCTGGTGCACCTGCTGCTGGTCAACGCCATGAAGGCCAAGCAGACAGTCGACCTGGTCCATATCAAGAACCTGAAAGAACTGCTCGGCAAGCTCCAAAATAGTTATTTAGCCAAGAAATAGGGTTAGCGAACGATCGTTTGAAAATGCGTGGGCGGATTTGCCTGGAGGCGCAGGCGCTCCCACACCGTTTCTATTCGCCTGGCAATTTCACATGCTTCTTCCCGGCTGACCTCCAGGAAGCGGATGCGTTCATTGGGGCCGTATTGCCCCAGCAGGTCGATGTCGGCGCTGATCACGTTGAAAATGCGCGGATAGCCGCCCGTGGTCTGGCGGTGACGGAGCAGGATGATGGGGCCGTCGGGCGTCCATTGCACGGTCCCGTCGGCCACGGCCGCGGAGACCATGTTGTCCAGGGAGCAGATGAGGCGAGGCCCTCCGGAAAGGCGGATACCCATCTTGTCCATATGCGCGGTCGTTCTCCATAAGCCGTCGAAAAAGAATTGTGCATTTTTCAGGCAGCCGTATTCCGGTCCGGGAAGCACACGGATCCGCCCCTGCGGGTCGACCCAATCTGCCATGCTGGCAAAAGGTAGCACCGTTCCAGCTTTGAGCAGCGCTTCTTTTTTCCGGCAAGCCCGGTAGCAAAAATAGGTGCGCATGCCATATTGTTTGTCCCCGAAAACGATGCGGTCTCCTGGCTGCACAAGATAGACGCGGCTGTGTTCCACATCCTGCTCGGTGTTTTTGCTGTGCAAACGCGCCTGACAGCTGGCTCCGGTAAGAACGAAACAGCCCGATTTGATGATTTCAATTTTCGGCGGGGCGATCATTTCCAATGCCGGGGCGGCGACGGGGTTGCCGAGCATCAAATTGCCCCGTTGCAGGGAAAAACAATCCATAGCTCCGCCTGGAGAGTACCCCAGGTCCTGGCGGCCGTAACGCGGCAGCGAGACGGAATCGGCAATGCCGTAGCCGATGGCGCGAAAGCCGTCTCTGCCCACTTGCGTGCTCTGATTTCCCGGCTCTGTCATGGTGCCTCGATGAGCCGGCGCAACTGCACCGCCAGCTCAAGGGCGATGGGCGAATCGGAGTGAATGCACAGGGTGTCGGCGGTGATCGCCTGCCACTGCGGGTGTCCGGAAGAGGAGTGACTGACATTGACCCGCCGGCGTTTGATAATCTCTTTGGCCTGGGCCAGAGCGCTTTCCAGTTCGCTGAGCGAGGCATGGGGTTGAGAACGATCCACCAGGCTCAGCCTGCGGGCGCTTTCGTCGTATTCATAACGACGTTCGGCGAAGGCTTCGCGCCGGACAACGATTCCGCGGTTGCGGGCTGCCCGGGCGATCGCGGTATCCTCCGGGGCCAGGATCTCGCGGATGCCGGTTGCCGCCAGCCATTGGCTTAAATCCGCGGCCAGGTCCCGGTTGCGGCATGATTCGTTGTACAGGGCTCCGTGAAATTTCACGCGCCGCACATCGGCCAGAAGCCCTAACTGTTCTTCCAGCGAGGCCAGCAGAGACGGAACCGGCATGGAAATGAGGCGGCGGCCGAAATGAGAGCGGTCGGGGAAGGAGAGATGGGCGGCCAACTCAACGCCGTTTTCCTCCGCCAGGGCGCGAAAGGCCTGCACGCTGGCGCTGTTACCGGCATGGCCGCCGCAGGCCAGGTTGGCGATATGAATCACCTCCATGAGCCGCCTGTCCACGGGGTGGTCGTGGCCACGCTCGCCGATATCGCAATTGATGCGCATCATCACGGCTGCCTCCGGAAAACGATCGTATCGCCGGGACGGATCGCCGGCAGCAGGCGCGGATCTGTCAGGCCGACTATGTTCCAGCCCCCGGGGGATATTTCCGGGTAGACGCCGGTCTGTTCGCCGCCGATGGCCACCGCTCCGGCCGGGACCTTGAGCCTGGGAGTATCCAGGCGTGGAGTGATGAGTCGGCGATCCAGGCCGAGCAGGTAGGGAAAATGGGGACGAAATCCGATCATGGCCACCATGTATTCCACCGCCGCATGGCGCTCGATCACTTCCGGTACGGTAATACCATTCCATTGCGCCACCCGCGGCAGATCCTCTCCCTGGTATGAGACGGGGAGCACATGGCGCTGCATCCCTTGCCGCAATTCAGATTCCTTAACCGACAGATTTTTAAAATGGCCGTCCAGCAACCGGCGTATCTTCTGCCAGTCGCTCCAGGGTTCGCCATGCAAGGCCAAGGCGGTATAAGATGGAACCAGGTCATGGATGCCCAGAGGTTGAAGGTTCGCATCGGCTTGCAGGCGTCGGTAGACCGAGAGAATCCGCAGCGCGATCAGGCGCTCGATCGAATTTCCCAGCGAGGCGCAGAGACAGGAATCACCCAGGAAATAGGTCCGGTATAGCGCCGGGGCGGCCGCCATGTTCATTCCAGCGGCTTGCCGCCGGTTTCAGGGATCCAGATCCACATCAGGGCGGCAAGGAAAAATGAAACGGCGGCAATGCCGAAGGCGGCTTTGAAGCCATGGGCCTGAGCCAGTGAACCGACAGCGAAAGGTGCCATGGCGCTGATGATGCGGCCGATATTGTAGGTGAATCCTTGGGCGGTGGCCCGCACTTGAGTGGGATAAATCTCGGCGGTCAGGGCGCCGAAGCCGCTGAAATGACCGGTTCCGAAAAAGGATACCAACGGCCCCAGGAAAAAAAGCAAGGCGGGGAGCCGGACCAGGGAATAGAGGAACAAGAGCAGGGCCGCTGCCGTCAGAAAAACGATATAAACGATTTTACGGCCGAAACGGTCACTGACAAAGCCGAAAGTGAGATAGCCCAGCCACATGCCGAATTGCATGACAACGATCAGCCAGGTCTGTCCGGCTTGCGACAGCCCCATGCCTCCTTTTTCCGGGGAAAGGATCAGGTAGGCCGGGATCCAGAGGTTGAATCCCCACCAGGCAAACAGGGCGAAGGCGTTCATCATGGTCACCACCGCGGTGAGAAAGCGCAAGCGCTTGCCGAAAATCACGCCCAGCATCTCGCGCAAGGAGGTTTTGGCCTTGAGTTTTTTCTCCATCCAGATATCCGGCTCCTGCACCCGGCTGCGGATCCAGATTATCAGGAAAGCGGGGAGGATGCCCACAAAAAAAACCGGTCGCCATCCCCAGGCGGGCAGGACTATCGCAACCGCCAGGGCGGCCAGGGCATAACCCACGGCATAAAAACTCTGCATGAATCCCATGGCTTTGGCACGGTGGGCCGCCGGCCAGGATTCACTGACCAGGGCGGCGCCGCTGGTCCATTCTCCGCCCATGCCCAGCCCCAGAATAAAACGGAACAGCGCTAGCTGCAGGATCGAGACTGACAAGCCGCAGGCGGCCGTGAATACGGAATAGATGGCGATCGCTGCCATCATGGCCTTGGTGCGGCCGTAGCGGTCGGCGATGATGCCGAAAATGACGCCGCCGGCGGCGGCAGCGACCAGGGTCAGTGAGCCCAGCATTCCGGCGGTCTCCTTGTCCATGCGGAAGGCGAACATCAGGTTGGCGATGACCATGGAATAGAGCATCACGTCGAAGGCATCCAACATCCAGCCCAGTGAGGCGGCGATCAGAGCCCTGCGCGCACGGGAATCGGCCTCGTTCCACCAGGAAAAAAGTTGCCGGAATGTGAAAGAGTCGGGACGGGACTGGTTCATGAAGACTCCTCTCTTTATTAATCCACATCCGGGGCCCGGTTGTCAATATGGCAAGGGGAAACGATCGCTTGGCATTATGGATTTTTCTGCTATCATAGCCAGTAGAGGAAGTTCATGGCGATAAAACTGCTGATTTTGGCCGATATTGATGAACTGAGCTGGAGGGGTGGTCGCGGCCGCGCCGACGCATTGCTGGCCCTGGGCGATATCGCCGACGCGGTGATCCTGCAGGCGGCCGAGGCCTGGCAGTGCCGGGCCGTTTTTGCGGTCAGGGGCAACCACGACAGCGAGGCTCCCTTTCCGGAACCCATTGCCGACCTGCACCTGCGTACCGCTGAATTCGCCGGCCTGCGCTTCGGCGGACTGAACGGCTGCTGGCAGTACAAGCCGCGCGGGGCTTTCCTCTATTACCAGGAGGAGGCCGAAGCGTTCCTGGAGAACTTTCCAGCCGTGGACATCTTCCTTTCCCACAATTCGCCGCGCCGCGTGCACGACCGCGAGGACGAAATTCATACCGGCTTCACGGCCCTGAACACCTATATCGAACGCGCGGCGCCGCGCCTGCTGCTGCACGGCCACCAGCACTGTGAGTGCGAGACACAGGTAGGGCGAACCAAGGTTCTTGGCGTCTACGGCTGGAAGGTGATCGAG
>SPCN01000024.1 GCA_004525465.1 Chrysiogenales bacterium
GCTAGAAAGCCAGCCCCTGGCGGTCAAAGCTATCGCCTACGACCTGGTGCTCAACGGCACGGAGATCGGCGGCGGCAGTAAAAGGATCCATGATATCGCCCTGCAGAAGAAGGTATTCCAGATGCTGAATCTGGAAGAAAAGGAGATCGAGGAGAAATTCGGCTTTTTCCTGAACGCCCTGAAATTCGGAGCACCGCCCCACCTGGGCATCGCCCTGGGTTTCGACCGCCTGCTGATGCTGTTAACCGGAGAGGACTCGATCCGCGAGATCATCGCCTTTCCCAAGACCACGTCATCGCTGTGCCTCTTGACCGGTTCGCCTTCAACCGTTTCCCAGCGCCAACTCGACGAGTTGGGCATTATCATAAAAAAATAACCCGGAGGTCTTTTATGAATTCGCCTGAGAGCAAACCCGCACGCTTTCCCGCCACTTTCTGGACGGCCAACACCATCGAGCTGTTCGAACGGGGCGCCTATTACGCCATGGCCTCGTTCGTGGTCATCTACCTGACGGAAAACCTGGGCATGAGTCCTACCTTCGCCACTTTCCTAAATGGCTCGCTCCTTTGGGGGTTGATCTACTTCCTGCCCATTGTCAGCGGCACCCTGGCCGACAAGTACGGCTTCAAGCGCTCCCTGGTCACCGCCTTCATCATGCTTTCCCTGGGTTACCTGGTCATGGGCAATGTGCAGAGTTTCTTGCCGGCCGGGAGCAATTACACCATCCCCGTCCTGCTGGGCATCGTCCTCATCGGCCTGGGCGGCTCGATCGTCAAGCCCTGTATCGCCGGCACCGTGCAGAAGACATCCGGATTGCGCGCCACCCTGGGTTTCGGCATTTTTTACATGGTCATCAATATCGGCTCGATCAGCGGCCGTGGCGTCTCCTATTTCGTGCGCAGCCAGCTGGGCATCCCGGCCATCTTTTTCCCGGTGGCCTTCGCTTTCACCATCGTCGGCCTGCTGATCGTATTCTTCATCTACCGCGAACCCGAATACGTTTCGGACGGCAAGAAGGACGGCCAGGTCGCTGCCAAGAAAACGCTGAGCCAGGCGCTGCTTGGTATCATCACCGTCCTGCGCAATTGGAAGTTCGTCTTTTTCCTGTTGGTCATCGGCATGTTCTGGATCCTTTATGTCCAGCTTTACAACCTGATCCCGCTTTTCCTGCGCTGGATCGATCCCCAGGCCCCGGTCGAGCTCTACACCCTGGTCAACCCGATCATGATCGTCTCCCTGCAGTTGCTCATCACCCGCTTTGCGAAAAAATGGACCCCGGTGCGCTCAATTATTTTTGGTGTCCTGGTCACCACCGTCGGCATGCTGGTCAACGTGCTGGCGCCCATGCTGTTCGCCGATATTTCGCTGAAAGTTACCCTGCTCCGTTTCGGAAGTTTCCATGTCCTGCTGCCGTTGGCCGGGATATTCCTGCTCGTTTCCATCGCTTCCATGGCCCTGGGCGAGATGTTCGCCTCGCCGCGCATCTACGAGTACATCGGCGCCATTGCCCCCAAGGGACAGGAGGGGCTGTACCTGGGCTACGCCAACCTGCCCGTGGCCCTGGGCTCGATCGTGGGCGCACCCCTGGGCGGCCGCCTGTTCGAGATCTTCATCGCCAACCCGGTCGCCAAGGGCCAACCGGCCAATCCCATCGCTATTTGGCTGATCGTGGCCGGCATGGGAGTGGTCTCCATGGTGGGCCTGGCCCTCTACGACCGCTTGCTTATGCATAAAAAACAGGATTAGAAACTAAAAAAAACAAAATCTAGGTTCGAAGTTCGATGTTGTAAGGCCATAAACGAGAGAATTCTTAGTTCGGACAGTAGCCAAGGCTACCCAATCGATCACTCGTGGATTTTTTTTCGTTGGTGGATTCCGCTTTTTTTAACGCCTGGGCGGGTTTAAAACCCGCCCCTACATTAAAAAAACATGTCCATAAGGAAACCGCTCGCCCTTGCCCAAGCGGGTACTCAAGGCCAAACCACACGTTCCCTCAAGTCGAGGGCTTGCCCGATGATTTTGAAAGCCACACCATGATCATTAATGAATGAAATAAACTTGCCTGATTAAAATCGTATTACTATAATTAAACTTATTTAATATGGAGCAAGCCTGAAGCGGAAAAGCTTTTTAAAGGGCGCTTTGGGAGTAGCGGCGGCAGGAACTCTGATGGGCGCCAGCACCAAGGCCCCGGCTGACAAACCGGTAAAGGTCGAATTGAAAAGCTCGATCAAGCGCGGTGATCCCCAGTGCCTGATCGAGGTCGACCTCAGCTGATCTTTTCGTTCTAAACTTATTGCCAATCCCTTCCCTTCGGTTAATTTTTGGATTTTTAGCCAATTGCTCTTGACAAAGTGAAAATAAAGGACTTAAATGCACCTTCAATGGTTATAAAAAGCATTAAGGAGCAGCAATGAAAAAAATAATTTCAACCACAGCGGTTTTCCTGTTCGTTTTTTCTTCCCTTTTCAGCGCCCATGTGGGCCGGACGTACGTAAAATACTTGGATGGGGACGAAGAGAATATATTCAAAGCTCCGCCAATGCCCTTCCCCCTTGGTTTGCTTTCCGGAACCGTGGTTGAGGTTTGTTATTTCAACGCTGAAATCGAGCGCGGCAATCTACGCTTGCTGCGCATCCAGGACGATCCCTTATCTGGCATAGAGCATCATCGTTATCAGCAATATTTTTCCGGACTGGAAGTTTTCGGGGGAGAGATCATCCGGCATTTTAAAAACAACGATCTGCAGGAAATCGATGGAGAATACTACTTGATAACGGAAATGGAATTAAAACCATTCTTGACTCCAGAGCAGGCCACCGATTTTTTCCGGCGCGATCTGAACGATCTTGAACTGGAGGAAAGAGCCGAGGAGATTAAGCTGCTGATCTTCCCGGTCCGGGACGGCGAAACCCGGCTGGCCTACCGGATCCTCCTGGAAAGAGGTGCTGACTACAGCATGACCGGCTTCATCGACGCCCACAGCGGAGAGACTTTAAGTCGATATTCCAACATCAAGACCGATACGCTGTCCATCGGCACCGGCATCGGCGTGCACGGAGAAAAACTTAAACTCTCCACAAATTACGAAAATGGCAAATATTGGCTGATGGACAAAGGCCTGAACCGGCCCGTTAAACAATACACATACATTCAAAAAGAAAACTATGTATTAACCGATACCGATAATTATTGGGACCAGGACGGAGTCTCGGTTAGTGTCCACGCGTATCTGGGACTGACTTATAATTATTATTACCAGGTTTTGAATAGACACGGTATTGATAATCATAATCTGAACATTAAGGCCGTGATTCATTATCCCGGTGGCAAAGACAATGCTTTCTGGCATTCGCAATATATGATGATGTTTTTCCTGGATCCCGGAGCGCAAGGCTTTCAAACAGCGGCGGCACTCGACGTCATCGCCCACGAATTCAGTCATGGGGTCACCCAGTTTACTTCCAACCTCGTGTACGCGAATGAATCCGGAGCCTTGAATGAATCCTTTTCTGACATTATGGGAACCGCCGTCGAATTCAAGTGGCAGCCGGAAGGCGCCGGTTTTTTAAAGGCCGACTGGTACATAGGAGAGGATATTTACAGCAATTATGGCTATTGCCTCAGGAACCTGGCCAATCCCAACGCAGGCGGGTATCCCTGCCACCTATCGCAAAAAGTAAAATTGCCCAATACCCAAGCCGGGGATTGGGGCGGAGTGCATACCAACTGTACGATATACGGCCATGCTTATTATCTGCTCGCTCATGGGGGGACCAATAAAATTTCCAATATTGCCGTACCCGGCATCGGAGTGGAGAAAGCCACGAAGATTTTCTACAATGCTTTCACTGGTTATTTGACCCAAACATCACAATTTGTGAACGCGGCGAACGGCTTATTGAAATCCGCATCCACTCTTTTCGGTTCGACCAGCAATGAATATCAGCAAACGGTAAAAGCGATGCAGGCCATCGGTTGGATCGTCAACTGAATCAGGTGCGCAAATGAAAAAGAAATTAATCATCTCCTTCTTGTTTATAACAGCGTGCGTCATGTTTTTGGCCGCGGCAACCAACAATCAAAAAGCACTGGAATTGATAAAAAAAGGCAACGAATCGTATCGGGTTCACAAAAATCCAAGCCAAGCTTTTTTGTATTTCAAACAGGCGGTCGATCTGGCTTCCGGCCGGATCAAAGTTGATGCCTTGCTGAAAACTGCGTATATGTCCCATTGGCAGGGCAATAAAATCCCGATTTACCAAAATTTCATCAAAGAAGCCCTGAAAATCGATCCCGAAAAAAAGATCGAACCGACAGAATACCGGAGCTCATTCAGGCAGATTTTCAATGATATTAAAAACCGGGAAAATATCATAAAAAAACCGGCCGCACCTAAAGCGATCTTAGCCCCGCCGCGGCTCTCCATAAAAAAAGCGGCCGAAAAAAACACAAAAAAACAAATACCGCAGAAAGCAATAACGGCCAAACAATCTAAATATTTCATGAAGATTTCCTATGCCATGGGCATGGCCGGCTCGGATCAGAACCAGTCCTGGTCGGAGGCGCTCTACGGTGAAAACAGCGATTACAGCATCACGAGCAAGATGGGAAATAGTCAGAATTTTAACCTGGGTTGCGGCTACAATATAAGCAGAGCTATCGGCATCGGCCTGGGTGCGATTATTCAATCCAACGACCTCGACGCCACCGTCAACGCCAGCGTGCCCAGCCCCTGGGTATTCGATTCCCCGCGCAGCGCCTCCACCACCTACGCAACCACGCTAAAGTCCAATATTTTTTACCTGGACTTCATTTACAAGCTCATTTTCAGCAAGCTCAACCTAAATTTTTTTGCCGGACCGGCATATTTCAATTCCAGCACGGAAGTCATCAACGCCATCGAGATCCAGGATGTGTTTCCGAATGATACCGTGACCATTTCGCTCGCCACCGAAAAAGTCAAGAAAAACAGCTTAGGCTTCAGTGGCGGCCTGGCTCTGAATTTTTTCTTCAGCAGCCACCTGGGAGTTTTCGTTGAAGGCCGCTACCTGTCCGGCAGCGGCACCTTCACACCGACTACACAAACCGTGCCCGGCATCAAGCTCACGCTAGGCGGAATGAATGTCGGGGCAGGCCTGATTTTTCAGTTTTGAGTGAGCGAAAGGAAAACACAACAGACAGATGACACGCAATTGATTTTTACTTAGCGCCCGGATCGATTATGGTAATCCGATCCGGTGCGGCGACCTTATGTTCACCATAGTGGTTGACCTCAGCATATCTTTACTTTTTTTATTCCCCTACCCTTATCACTGCCAATTTTCGGAGCACGTGAGAAAAATATCGGAAAAACTGATAAAATGATGGGACACATTCTCAATATGGAACATCGGCGTCCAGGGAGGTAAGCCATGGGGCTTTTTACATTCTCGCACAATTGGCTCTGGCGATCCGATTGCTTTATAACTGCCAGAATTGAATTCATGATCACCGACATCAGCGCTCATCAGAACCACGCAATCGGAGGTATGGGAGGAAACAGATGAAAGTCATCATGCATAGTTCAATCAGCCTGGACGGCTCCCTGCTCGGTTTCGAGGTCGACATGGCCGCGCACTATCGCATCGTGGGGAGCTACAAGGCCGATATTCATCTTATCGGCTCGAACACGGCCATCGAGGGTCTGAAGTTGTTCTCGGTACGGATACCGAAAGAACAAGACAAGGACTTCATCAAGCCCAAAAGGGACAGAAAACTGCCGTTGTGGGTCATACCCGACACGGCCGGCAAGCTGAAAGGAAAGCTTCACGCCCTGCGGCGCTTCGACCTTTGCCGCGACATCGTTATCCTCACGGGCAATTTGACCCCCAAGGGATACCTGCGCTACCTGACCGAGCGCAACTACGACTGGCATTACATGGGCAACCGGCCGTTCGAATATGCCCACGTGCTCGAGCTGCTGGCCAAGGAGTACAGAGCGAAAACCGTACTGACCGACACGGGGAAAACCCTGAACGGCATTTTGCTTAACAGCGGCCTTGTGGACGAGATCAGCTTGCTGGTGCATCCCCTGATCGTCGGCAAAAAACCATTCCCCCTGTTTGATGATATCAGGGCTGATGTAGAATTGAGCCTGAAGAAAAGCAAATCCCTGGGCAAAAGCCGATTGTGGCTGGTCTACAAGGTGATACGGCCGGGCAAGACCGGGAAATGAGGGAGTAGCCAAAATGAAAATCGGAGTCTGCGGCATCGCCTGCGAGAAATGCCCACTGATGATACAAAAAAAGTGCCCGAATTATCCCCAAGGGTGTGTGCCCAAGGAAAACAAATTCTGCAAGATCGCGACCTGCGCCTTTGAAAAAGGCATCACCATGTGTTTCGCCTGCCCGGAATTCCCCTGCGAAACCACCAAAGAAGGGCCGATCGCCTTCGGCTATTGCCAGTATATTTCCGGGAAGAAATGACAGCCCGCAGTTACTGTGAATTAATAAGATTCGGAGGACACATATGAAAAAACTCACTTTTTATATCGTGGATGTTTTCGCCGAAAAGAAATTCGCCGGCAACCAGCTGGCCGTCTTCCGACGGTCCAAATCTCTGAGCGGCGAAGAGATGCAGCAAATTGCCCGCGAAACAAATTTTTCCGAGACCACGTTCATTCTGCAGGATGAGCCAAATGAGGGCGGCTACGACGTGCGCATCTTCACGCCAAGGGAAGAGGTCCCTTTCGCCGGTCATCCGACTTTGGGGACCGCTTTCATTGTTTGCAACGAGATCCTGAAGGGAAAGAGCGATTCGGTATCCCTGAATTTGCAGGTGGGCAGGATCCCGGTCACTTTCGGCCGGGACGGCTACGGCTGGATGAAGCAGGTCGAGCCGGAATTCGGGAAGCAGCATCCGGCTGCGTCCATGGCCGCAATACTCGGTTTGCCAGCATCAGCCATCGATGAGCGCTATCCGATCCAGGAAGTTTCCACGGGATTGCCTTTTTTCATCGTACCTCTGAAGACCATAACCGCCTTAAAAAGTGCGAAAGTAGACCGGGATAAATACTTCGCATTTATAAAAGACTCATGGGCCAAGGGGATACTGATCTTCTGCCCGCAAGCCCATGAAGCTGTGAACGACATCAGCGTGCGGGTCTTTGTCGATTGTTTCGGCATTCCCGAAGATCCGGCCACGGGCAGCGGCAACGGCTGCCTGGCCGGCTACCTTGTCAAGCATCGCTATTTCGGCAAGGACAGCATCGACATCCGCAGCGAACAGGGCTACGAGATCGGCAGGCCATCGCTGCTGCTTTTGAAAGCGGCAGAGGAAGATGACAAAATCAACATCAGCGTCGGCGGCAAAACCATGATCGTCGCCAAAGGCGAATTCGTTTGATTTTAGGTATTCCTTCCCAATTAACCAGCAAGCCAAAGAATAAAAACCGTTTTCAAGAGGAGAAACTCGTTTTTTTTATTAATTCATTATATACTGCTGCTGAGTAAACCAGTCTAAGAGTGGAGTCAATAATGAAGCCAAAAGCCAAAAAATCGCCAAAAGATTCAATGCGGAAAAAGCAACGAGTACCGGCCTTGTTCATCGGCCACGGGAATCCGATGAACGCCATCGAGGACAATGATTTTACGCTCCATTGGCAGCAGGTCGGGAAATCGCTGCCCCGGCCCAAGGCCATCCTGTGCGTCTCGGCCCACTGGCAGACCTGGGGTACCCTGGTCACGGCCATGGAAAGCCCGCGCACCATCCACGATTTCGGCGGTTTCCCGCCCGAGCTCTACCAGGCTCAGTATCCAGCCCCGGGCAGCTCCTGGCTGGCAGGGGAGATCCGCAACTCCATCACCGGCAGCAAAGTTGGTTTCGACCTGGACCGGGGCCTGGACCACGGCTGCTGGAGTGTGCTGAAACGGATGTTTCCCGCCGCCGATCTGCCGGTCGTCCAGCTCAGCCTGGACTATACCAAATCAGCGATCGAGCACTATAACATGGGCCGGGAGATGGCGAACCTGCGGGACAGGGGCATCCTCATTTTGGCAAGCGGCAACATGGTTCACAATCTCGAGCGGGTCGAGGTCAGCCATAACGGCCGCCGCGATTTCAACCGTCCCTTGGGGTTCGATTGGGCTATCGAAGCGAATAACCTGTTCAAGAAACTGATTGACGAAGACCGCAGCGCAGAACTGGCCGATTTCCACTCATTGGGGCATGCCGCGCAACTGGCCGTTCCCAGCCCCGAGCATTTCCTGCCGCTGCTCTATGCTCTGGCCTTGAAACAAAAAGGGGAGAAGATCACCTATTTCAATGACAAGCTCCTGGCCGGCTCGATCGCCATGACCTCGTTCATTATCAAATAAACCGATGAGACTGAAGGCTGGTCTTCCCAACACCGCAAACAAGCTATGGCGAACCGCTTTGTGGCTCGCCCTGTTCACGATCCTGTACAATCTGGCCGAAGGGCTCATCTCGGTCTATTTCGGCGCCCAGGACGAAGCACTGACCCTTTTCGGTTTCGGTGTAGACTCCTTCATTGAGGTTATGTCCGGGGTTGGCATTCTGGCCATGGTGCTGCGCATCCGCCAGGCTGCGGAGGGACAACGTTCCCGCTTCGAGCGTACCGCCCTGCGCATAACCGGCACATCCTTTTATATACTAGCTGCCGGACTTGCCGCCAGCGCCTTATACGCTCTGTTCAATGCCCACAGGCCGGAAACGACAGTTCCCGGCCTTATCATTTCAATCATTTCTATCGCGATCATGTGGGCCTTGGTCCTGGCCAAACGCAAAGTCGGGCGCGCGCTGCACTCGTCGCCCATCCTGGCCGACGCCAATTGCACCATGGCCTGCATCTATATGTCACTGGTGCTGCTGGTATCCAGTTTTATCTACCAGGTAACGGGATTCGGTTTTGCCGACAGTCTGGGTGCGCTGGGCCTGATTTATTTCTCGGTCAGCGAAGGAAAGGAAGCGTTCGCAAAAGCGGCCGGGCTGGAATGTTGCTGCGGTGATGAAGCAGGCGCGGTGGACCATGAATAGAAAAACAGCGGCTTTGAGCTTTCTCGGTGTTTGCCTGGTTTTGGCGATGCTGCTTGTCGCCAAGGCGATCTCTCCTATCTTAAGCGGAAGCATTTTCGCGATCGCTTTGGTCGCTTTTGGCATTTTCTCCCACGGTTTCACTTATAAGAAATGACCCGTCCCGATTTAGAAGGGGAAAGGAACATCGGCAAAGGCAAGAGGCTGATGCTGGCGTTATGCGGAATAATTGCGGTCGGACTGGGTGCTGCCGGCATCTTTTTGCCCCTCTTGCCCACCACACCTTTTCTTTTATTGGCCGCAGCCTGTTTTTTGCGCAGTTCAGACCGTTTGTATAACTGGCTCATCACCCATAAGTGGTTCGGCCGCTATATCCGCCAATACCGGGAGCACAAAGCCATTTCCCGGCAAACCAAACTGGCGACCATCATACTATTGTGGGGAACTCTCGCTTTTTCGGGATTTGTGGTGCTGGATGCGCTTTGGATCAAGATCCTGCTACTGGCGGTCGGAGTAGGGGTCACCATGCACATAATGAGCATGAAAACAATGAAGTGAATCGATGTATTTATTGAATGCAAAGCATGAAGAGATTGTTCTGAAGGGGGAGACGGCCCATGGCTGAAAAATTGAATATATTGGGCGCACTGACAGCGGTGTTTTTTTTTATTACTACCATGCTCGTCTTCATATCACGCCTGGCCGGAAAGCCGCAGTACGGATATTGGCTCGGGTATTCCCAATTCATCCTGACGCTTCCCTTGATCTTCCTGCTTTGCTACGCGCCGCGCTTGAACCGGCCGGTTCTCTATTATATCCAGATCGGCCTGATGCTGGCCTGGCTCATCCTCGAAATCTTTTTGGACTACATCTGCAAAATCGAGTTCCGCCAGACCCGGTGGCTGATCATCGTGTATGTGACATTATTCTTTGCCGGCAGTGGCGGCATGATCGGCGTGTCCACCCTGGCCGGACGGGGCTGGACTATCGTCTCGGTTATCCTGTTTTTGATCATGGCCGTCCTGGCATTTGTGCAGCGCTCCGTCACCGGCATGTAAAGATCGCCGAAATGGAGACAAACGTACTCAGCAACAAATGCGTATCAGATATGTGAAAAAGAGGGAAGCTGCACCCACACTGTCTCCGCGCCTGGCCCTGGCCATAGGCATCCTGGCCGTCTCCTCGGGATCGATCTTCGTCCGCATCGCCCAGGAAGACGCCCCTTCCCTGACCATCGCTGCTTTCCGCCTGGGACTGGCAGCGCTGATCTTGCTGCCAGTGGCCTGGTTGCGCTGCCGCGAAGAACTGTTGGAACTCAAGGCCTCTGATTGGGGGTGGGCGCTGGCTTCGGGCTTTTTCCTGGCCATCCATTTTGGCACCTGGATCACTTCGCTCGAATATACTTCCGTGGCCAGTTCAGTGGTTCTGGTCTCGACATCGCCGCTGTGGGTGGCGCTGGCGGCCCGGGTTTTTCTGGATGAGCCCTTGCCGCCGGCCTTGTTGGCCGGGCTATCGCTGGCCATGGGCGGAAGTATTGTCATCAGCTTTGCCGAGTCCAGTTCCGGCTTTTATGCACAGCCGTTGCTGGGCAACGCTCTGGCTCTGGCCGGCGCCCTGGCAGTTAGCGGCTATTGGCTGATCGGGCGGCATCTGCGCCGCCACATGTCACTGATCCCATACGTAACCCTGGTATATGGCTTCGCGGCATTAACCCTGCTGATCACCGCACTGCTTTTTCGCCAGCCTTTGACCGGTTTTAGGCCAACAACCTACGGCTGGTTCCTGCTTTTGGCCCTGGTTCCGCAATTGCTGGGTCACTCGACTTTCAATTGGTCATTGGCCCATCTCCCAGCCGCTTATGTAGCAATCGCTACTCTGGGCGAACCAATCGGCGCCGCGATCCTGGCTTTTATCTTTCTGGGCGAAAACCCGTCTTTGTTGAAAATGGCGGCGGTTGCTCTTATTCTGGTCGGTATCCTTCTGGTATTGCGCCAGAGCCCTGGTAAAATCGAAAAAACTCGACTGCAAATACCGCCTGAATAGCCTGCCATGGTTTTTCAGTCCCACTCTGGACTTTGGCTCACCAATCCGCTACAATTCCATTGACAAGGAGGAGGAATGAACATCCTGGTCGCTTATTATTCCGAAACCGGCAATACACTCAAAGTCGCCGAGGCGATATTGTCCGGAATTCGGCAAACGCAAAAAAAAATTCTGCCCATCGAACAGGTCGATGATCCCGGCAAGTATGACCTCATCTTTTGCGGTTTCCCGGTCCATCACCACAGCGTTCCGGCCAAAGTGACCCATTTTCTGAAAAGCATACCGCAAGGAAAAAAACTGGCTTTTTTCGCCACCCATGGATCTCTACGCGGCGGTGAAAAAGCCATTTCCGCCTTTTACGCGGCCCTCAGCCTGACAGGCGGCCAGACCATATTGGGCACCTTCGGCTGCCGCGGTCAAGTTAAATTCGAACTGCTTGATGTTTGGATGGAAAAGCCGCAGGAGCGTGCCTGGGCCATGGAAGCCCAAAGCGCCCACGGCCATCCCGACCTCTCCGACCTGGAAGACGCTCAAGCTTTTGCCGATTTGATGCTGCATTCGGTCGAGCACATATATGGTGCCAGCAAAAAATCATAAAACAATGAACTTCGCAGTCATATATCAAAGGTAGTGAAATGACTGACTACATCTTCAAACTTGAACTTAAAGTGCGCGATTACGAATGCGATATGCAGGGTATTGTCAACAACGCGATCTACCAGAACTACCTCGAGCACTGCCGCCATGAATTCCTGCTTTCGGTGGGCATCGATTTCAACCGGCTCACGCAGGAAAAGATTTTTTTAGTGGTGGTGCGGGCTGAGCTTGATTACAAAACCCCGCTGCGCGGCGGCGACGTTTTCTGGATCGGCTTGAACCTGAAGCGCGTTTCGCCAATACGCTTTGTTTTTTTGCAGGACATCTTCCATTACCCGGACCAAAGGCTTGTTCTTTCAGCGCGTACCACCGGTACGGCGCTGAATGAGAAAGGCCGCCCTTTTTTACCGCCGGAATTAATAGCCCTGCTTGAAGCTCCCGGAAAAGCTGAATCGAAACTGAAATATTAGCAGGCTGGCAGCCGGCAATGTCAAGTCGAATTCAAAGCGACCACTCTTGACAAAAAAGGCAATTTCGATTATTCTTAATACCAAAGCGGGAATAGCTCAATGGTAGAGCGCAACCTTGCCAAGGTTGATGTTGCGGGTTCAAATCCCGTTTCCCGCTCCATTGGCGGCGTAGCCAAGTGGTAAGGCAGCGCTCTGCAAAAGCGCTATTCATCGGTTCAAATCCGGTCGCCGCCTTGTTTTAATCCATCGAGATTTCAAGCGCTTCCGTTTTTAATATTTTCAAGTTGTTAAAAATCAGATTGGCATTGCCGATCAAAACCACGATCCCTTTTTCCCGACCGCTGCTTCGGTGCCTGGATCCCATCTGCTCGTCCATAACCTGCATCACGCGGTTGAGACTCACTTCCTGAAAAATTTGGGGTCCGATCGGCTGTGCGAGCGCTCCCATCCCCTGGCTATGAAATCGGTCGATCTCTGCCTGCAAGTCATAATCGAATCGGCTTGTCTCCACCTGAGCCCGGCCGATGTAATAATTCAATGCGTCAAGGTATTCCTTCCTTTCAATGGGACGGACGACGAATTTTCTCCTCTCCTGATCCACCAACAAAAGGAAATTTTCCAGATCATTGTATTTTAAACGCAGATAATTGCAGAAAACAGTGAATTTTTTTAAGAAATAGGTTTCGGTATTGACCTTATAGCCGGCCATCGAAAACTGATTTTTTTCGGATTGGTAAATCCGCCCGCCTGGAAAACCGAATAGGGCAATATTGCCGATCACATAGGGTAGATAACTGACATCGGTCACAGCCGGGGCCGCATCGAACCAATAGACCGCCGGCTGTTCAGCGGAATTGACGTTCAGGACAAAGATTTTGCGGTTGGCATTGAGGGTGATTCCTTCTTTTTTAGTTTTGGACTGCCGCGGGGACGGCTGCGGCAGATCCTTTTCGATCATGCCCAGGATGAAGTAAGGATTGATTTTCCCTTTCAAGATCAGTAGGGCGTTATCCGGCCGGAAGGTTGTTAAAAGGAACGAACGCAATTGAGCCAGATTGATCCTGTTTAGAATATCCTGGAGCAGTAAACCCTGGGAGAAATAAAAATTTCCAATCATTTGCTGGTAAGCCAGTAAAAAAGCCATTTCCTTTTTCCAATCCCTGTTTTTGGCGAACAATGACCAGAATTTTTCCTTGCTTTGGTTGAATTTTTTTAAATGAAAGGATTGATAGTAAAAAATTTCCTTTAGCAGTTTCGGGAAAGCCGCCAGACGGTCAGGCAGGAAATTCATGGTGATCTTCACATATTCCGGGTTTTGTTCGACCTTGTAGTCGTTCCCCTGCCGCTGCAGCATACCCATAAGATTGGAAGGCGGTGAATTCAATTCCCGCTCAAACATATTCATGGCCATCAATTGCGAGATGGCCAGGGATGTGTAATTCTGCGAGTTGCCGTCCAGGTAAATGAGCAATTGGGCTTGGATGAAAGGCATATCGTTGTCCTGCAAAACCTTGACGACCAACCCTTTGGATGTCGTGAAAGAAAAAAGCCTCGTTTCTGAGGCAAGCTCCCGACTGCATCCCAGAAAAAACAATACCCCCCCCAGAAAACACAAAATACAACGGAGTTGCGAAATTCTATTTGTCATAAACATTCAGGACAACCTGGTTTTCCTTCACCAGATATTTTTTCGCGCTTTCCATGATATCATAGGAAGTAATCTTGCGCAGGCGCTTGAGCTGAACGTCAAAAAAATTCAGTTCGCCGAACATATGAAAGAATTCGCCGATGCGTAAGCATCTTTCCTCCAAAGAGACCATGCTTTTCAAAAAATCAATTTCCATCATGGAACGGACGGCTCTCACGTCACTGTTGCTTATGGGATTGCTGCTCAGGGCCTGGAATTCTTTTTCCAGAACATATTTGGCTTTTTCAAGATTGATGCGCTTGGAGGCTGAGATCTGGATGGTAAGGCAATTGGCCTCCATATAATCGGTGAAACTGCTCTCGATCTCGACATCCAATTTGTTTACAATGTTGAGAACATGGTCCAGACGGGCAAAGCGCGGATCGGTCAGGTAATAGCGTAAAAAATCGAAATACATAAAATTATAGCCGATCTTGGCCGGAGCCTTGATGCCATACACTACAAAATTTCTTTTCAAACCCTCTATCATCCAATTTTTAAGCAAAAATGATTTCCGCTGGTTGTGGGCGCTGAAAACCGGGTTAGAAGGCTTCCGGCCAGGGGGGATATCTTGGAAAAATTTGTTAATCCCGGCCCGCAATTCGTTGATATCAAATTTCCCGGCAATAATCAGGAGGATATTGGCAAGGTCCTGAAAATTGCGATAGTTCTCCCTGATCCTATCGTTGCTTAAAAAACGGATCTTGTTCAGGTCTCCATACAGTGGGTATTCATACGCCGAACCTTCAAAAACCTTGGAACTGACCCAAGTCTGAGCCTTGAAATTCTGGCTCGATTCCCAGAGACGATTTATGCGGTTGAAGATCTGGTTCTTGTGATAGTCAATATTTGCATCCTGCAGGCGCAGGCTTTTCAAGCGTTCGCTTTCCAGCCAAAGGGCCACATTGATCTCCTGGGCCGGAAGCGTCTCAAAAAAAACGGCATTGTCATAATTCACCCGCCCGCTGACGATTCCGCCCATTTTATTAACGAAAAGGACATGGTCGTACGGCTCAAGGTTTTCGTTGCCATCGAACATCAGATACTGATACAGGTAGGATATCCCGCGGGTGTCGGCAGGGTCATTGCGGGCGCCCTGCATGTGATAAACGCAGACCGCAGCGGCCTGCATGTTGTTGCTGGGAGCAAGGATTACTTTCAGGCCATTGGGCAATTCGAAGGAACTAACCGTGACCGTTTGCGCGGAGATGGGAACGAGCGGAATAACTAAACACCAACAAAAGATCCATGCCTTTATCACTTTTTTATTTTACCGGGGAACATAATTTTAGTCAAATGCCCTTTTTTTCCGGCTTGGCAGAATTTAACTTGACATTGGCCAACTGTTTTAATTATAATTAGTACTAAATTCAAAGACAATTGGAGGATTTCAGCAATGAAGAAACTTGCCTTTCTTATTTTAATTCTTATAACCATCGCTTTGACAGGAGTGCTCGCCCTGGACAAAGAACAGACCGACTCCTGGATCGCCCTTGTTGGCGAAAAAGACC
>SPCN01000036.1 GCA_004525465.1 Chrysiogenales bacterium
GTAGAATTAATGGCGGCAATAACCTCTTTTTCCCTGACCCAGATCCTGACTTTTTTCTCCTGTCGCGCCAGGTAGTCGGCGAAAGCCGTTCCCCAGGAGCCGCCGCCGATAACCAGTATTTTATCCATTTTTATGGAAACTAAATTTGTTTTCATTGCCTGCCAGCAAGCGCTGGATGTTGGAGCGGTGCCGGAACACGATCAGCAGCAACATGAACAACACCACTATAGACGCTTCCGCTACCTGGGTGAACAGGATGCAAAAGAAAAGCGCGCTTGCCCCCAGCAGTGAACCCAGCGACACATATCGGGACAGCCACAAAGTGAGAAAAAAAACAAGCAAAAATACCAGCAGGGCGGGGTAATAAAAGACCAGGAAAACACCGACCAGCGAACCTACGCCTTTGCCGCCTCGGAATTTCAAAAAAACCGGAAAGACGTGGCCCAGAAGCACAGCCAGTCCGCCCAGAAGAACTATCCAAGGCAGGTCGAAATGGATACGGCCATAGATGATCGGCAGGGCACCTTTAAGAACATCCAGCAGCAAAGTCGCCAGGCCGGCCAATTTGCCTTTGCTGCGCAGCACGTTGGTGGCGCCGATATTGCCGCTGCCCAGGCCGCGGATATCCTTGCCTTCACTTAAATAGAAAATCAGGTAGCCGAAGGGAACGGAACCCAACAGGTAGGAACAGACAACAAATAAAATTTCATGACTGGACAAGTGATATCTCCTTTAAAATGGTGTATTCAGGGCCGGCCGCGGTCAGGTGACTGGCAAAAAGCTGGAAAGCGGCAACCTGCATCTCGGCCAGAAAGTGGTTACGTTTTTCGGCCAGCCGGACAAAAAACGTTTTAAAATTGTACCTGGCCCGGTTGCGTCCCAGGGTCAGATGCGGATAGAATGGCCGCGTTTCCCGCTCGATGCCCAAAGGCAAGAGAGCATCTTCAATGGCGGTGAACAAGGCGAGAAGGTTCTGGCATTCTTCCACGCCAGCCCAGAAAATATGCAGGTCTGCGCCAGCCGGGAATTTGCCGAAACCGCTGATACGCAAACGGAAAGGGGCAACAGCGATATTGGCCGCCGTCAGGACCGCGGCGACCCGCGCCGTCATCGCCTCGTCCACAGCTCCGATGAATTTCAAGGTCAGGTGGATGTTGCCGCTGTCGGTCCAGCGGATAGTAGTGCCCACTTTTTTGAAAGGCTTAAGTTCCTTGATGATATGTTCCCTTACCTCATCATCCAGTTTCACGCCGGTAAAAATTCTCATTGATACAATTATAATTGAACTCCCACCCATAGTAAATAGCCGCAGCGGTTTTACTGAAAGTGAGTGCCGCCGGAAGCTCAGGTGAGACATTCAATATAATCGGAATATAGTATAATGAAAAATAGATTTTGGCACAGGAGGCAGGAATGAAAAAAGCCAATCTGATCTTTTTTCTATTAGCCTTGGGTTTCTTTTTTTCCTGCAAACAGGAAATCCAGGAAATCCAGCCGCCGGACGAAAATGACCCGCCCTCGGCCCCAGCCGCATCAACCATCATCGACCACTTCTGCACCGATACCGCCAAAATTCCGGCTTCCTGGATCCAGCAAGCCCGCTCCAGTCTGCGGGTCGGTTATGGTCACACCTCGCACGGCAGCCAATTGATCAGCGGCATGATGGCCTTCCGGGGTGAAAGCGGATCGGCTTTTTATTTCAGCTATTCGGGTTGGGGGTTGCAGCCGGGATTATTTCTTAACGATTATTGGGGCAATGCCGGCGGCGCCGATGATCTGGGCCAAGAAGCCGATTTGGGCTGGAGGTCGGCCACGATCGAAATGCTCTCCCGCTCCAACAACGACCGCAATGTGGTCGCCTGGTCCTGGTGCGGCGGAGTGAGCGATAACAGTGAAGGCGGAATCAAAAAGTATCTGGACGCCAAGGCCGAACTGGAAAAGGACTACCCCAAGGTTAAGTTCGTCTACATGACCGGCCATCTGGACGGTAGCGGCAACAACGGCAATCTGCACCGGCGCAACGAGCAGATCCGGGCCTACTGCCGCGCCAACAATAAATTTCTTTACGATTTCGCCGATATTGAAAGCTACGCACCCGGCGGCACGACCAATTACATGTCTTTAATGGCCAACGACAACTGCGACTACGACAGCGACGGTAACGGTCAAACGGACCGCAACTGGGCGGCAGACTGGATCGCGGCCAACCCGGCCAGCGAGTTGGTCCGCCTGGCTTCCGCCTGCACTGATTGCGCCCATTCGCAAAATTTGAACTGTGTGCTTAAAGGCCGGGCTTTCTGGTGGCTGCTGTCCCGCCTGAGCGGCTGGGACGGAAATTGATTTTTTCTTGAGGATAAAAATACTGAGATATGTTTTCTTTTAATCATATATAATAGTCAAATGGAGGAAAAGATGAAAAAAATGTTTTTAACAACCATCATGGTGATAATTTGCATGGGATTCGCCTATGCCCAGAAGATTACCCTGCTCACACCCAACGGCGGGGAAATCCTGGTCAGCGGCACACCGCAAATGATCACCTGGACCTACAGTAAATTGACCGGCAATGAAACCATCATGATTGCTCTGGAAGGGACGGTGGACTACGGGGCCATCGCCTATAGCAAAGTATCTCAAGGCTCCATTGAATGGCTGGCCGGGCAGAAGATGGACAAGACATTCGCCAAGCCGGACAAAAATTACAAGATCATCATTGAGCTGATGGAAAACGATTCGGTCCACGACCTGAGTGATACGTCCTTCAGCATTGCCCCGGCCGCTGCCAACATCTCCCTGATGACGCCCAATGGCGGCGAAATCCTGGAAAAAGGGATGAACTACGATATCAACTGGTCATTTGCGGGCAAAGAAGGCTTTGTCAGTCTGACCCTGGTGAAGGATGACCTGCCGCTCGGCCTCATCGCCGAGAATATTCCGGCCACCAGTTTCCGCTACAGTTGGCACATCGGTAATTCCCTGCTCAACGGCATGGCTTATGGCGCCGGCGGCAATTACCGCATCCAGATCCAATGGCGCGTGCACCCAACCTTTGATAAGGATGCCCTGAACGGAGTCAAAGCCGGAAAACTTTCCCTGGCCGACCCCCAGAAGAACAATGATCGCAGCGACAGCGCTTTCACCATCAAGGAAGTCGGCGCCTCCAGTCAGCAAAAAAGCACTGGCGATAAGGTAGAATAACAGGTCCCGGTCCAACGGCACGCTGCCAAGTTTTCTTTGCTGGATTGACTAATCGGCCTATCTATAATAAGATTATGGCCCATGAAGATCTTTGCAATCGTCGGATGGTCGAGCAGCGGCAAAACCACCCTCATCACCCGCCTTATCGAAAATTTTAAAGCCAACCAGAAGCGGGTGATCGCCGTTAAGAGCACCCGCGCCGGCTATGCCCTGCAACCCGAGGCCAAGGATACCGCCCGTTTCCTGCGGGCCGGAGCCGACGAAGTTTACCTGGTGGCTGAAAACGAATTGCTGCGCATGACCCGGCTCGGTGATCCCCAGGACCTGGTGACGGAATTGCAAGCGCAACTGCGGCCAAACGACATCGTCCTGCTGGAGGGCTTCTGTCCGCCGGGGATCCCGGTCATTGAAGTGGAAGATCCGCAGCGGCAGAAGGCGATGAAATTTCTGCCGGAAAAATTGGCGGCCGTGATCACCAGCGCCGCCGCCCCCTGCCGACTGCCGTGTTTCCATCCCGATCAGATCGCGGCCATCTGCGCTTTTATGGAGGAATATCATGAAAAGCAGCATTAAACTCAAGGTCAACGACAGGATCATTGCTCTGAATCCTTTCGTGAAAAAGATCCTCAGCAACGTGGTGCTGGGGGCAGTGCAAGCCCTGGACAAAATCCCCCAGCCCTGGGAAAAGATCGAGATCACCCTGCAAGCCGAGAAAAAATAAGGAGGTCGCCGAAACCGTCATGAAATACTTACATACCTTTGCCGAAAAATGCAACGGCTGCAACACCTGCATGAGCGTGTGTTCGCAGCTTTACTTCAAGGTTGACGATCCGGAAAAATCGGCCATCAAAGTGTCTGCTGCCGGCAAGAACTCTTTTGCGCTGAGCGTTTGCAACCAGTGCCGGGTCTGCGTCGCCGAATGCCCGACAGCGGCCATCACGGTGAACAAACTGGGAGTGGTCATGATCAACAAGACCCTGTGCATCAACTGCCTGGCCTGCGTGGCCGCCTGCCCCACAGACGTTATGATGACCTATCGCGGCGGCTTGGTCCCTTTCAAATGCATCGCCTGCGACGCCTGCGCCAAGCAATGCCCGACCGGCGCCCTAAAAATCGAAGTCAAGGAGGATTGAGCTATGAGTACCAACGAAGCGAAGTACGATATTGAAAAGTTCAAAAAAGCCCATAAAATCCTGAAGGAATTCAGCTATGAACTGAAGCCGGTGGTTAAAGGCTACAATGACCGCACTCTTTACATCAACCTGGCCACGCTGGAAATAAAGGAAAAACCGGTGCCGGCCGCAATGAAGAAGAAATTCATCGGCGGCAAGGGCTTCGACCTCAAACTGCTCTGGGACGCGGTCAGCGGCAGCACGCGCTGGGACAGCCCGGAAAACGAGATCTGCATCGCCACCGGGCCCATCGCCGGCAACACCAACTACCCCGGTTCGGGCAAGTCACTCGTCACCACCATCTCGCCCCAGACCGGCATCCCCATCGACAGCAATGTCGGCGGCCACTTCGGCCCCTATTTGAAATTCTCCGGATTCGACGCCATGGAGATCCAGGACAAGTCGGACCGCGATGTCATTATTTATATCGACGGCAACCAGGGCAAGATCCAGATTTTTGAGGCACCGCTGGAGGCGCTGGACTCGCATGTACTGGCCGAGCAGCTGCACGAGATGTACGCCGCCAACGAACGCGAAAAGCAGCACGTATCAGTGGTCTCGGCCGGCCGCGGTTCCGAGCATGCCTGGATCGGCTGCCTGAACTTTTCCTACTGGGATAAGCGCCGCAAGCTGCCCCGCTTGAAACAAGCGGGACGCGGCGGCATCGGCACCGTGTTCCGCAACAAGAAGATCAAGGCGCTGGTGGTCAAGTATTCCGGCCTGACCGGCAAGTCCAACAACCCGGTCGACCTGGAGACCCTGCAGAAGACCGGCCTGAAGCTGCACAAGGAGATCATCAGCCTCGACGACAAGCAGTGCCAGATGCGCACCATCGGCACCGCCCACCTGGTCGAGATCATGAACGACTACGACCTGCTGCCCACGAAGAATTTCCGTTTTGGCAGCCACCCCGATGCTGTCAAGCTGGCCTCATGGGTGTGGAAAAAGTACTTTACCCAGAACGTCCCCGACGGCTGCTGGTATGGCTGCACCATGTCCTGCGCCCACGGCGTGGACAATTTCGAGTTGAAGACCGGGCCCTACAAGGGGCACAAGGTCCTGGTCGACGGCCCGGAATACGAAACGGTGGGCGGCTGCGGTTCCAACCCGGCTATCTTCGACCCCGACGCCGTGATCGAGATCAACTTCTACTGCGATACATACGGCCTCGACACCATCTCCTTCGGCACCCTGACCGGCTTCATCATGGATTGTTATGAAAACGGCATCCTCAACAAGGAGCGCACCGGCGGTTTGGAGATGACTTGGGGGAATTGGCGGGCGGCCCTGGAGATGATGCACCAGATCGCCCGCGGCGAGGGCTTCGGCCTGGTCGCCGGCAAAGGCGTCAAGTACATGCAGGAGTATTTTGCCAAGGAGTACGGCGCCGACGCCCAGTTCCTGAAAGACATCGGCATGCACGGCAAGGGGCTCGAGCAGTCGGAATACCAGTCCAAGGAATCGCTGGCCCAGCAGGGCGGCTACTACCTGACCAACAAGGGACCACAGCACGACGAGGCCTGGCTGATCTTCATGGACATGGTCAACAACCAGATCCCGACCTTCGAAAAAAAGGCCGAAGCCCTGCACTATTTCCCGGTGTTCCGCACCTGGTTCAGCCTGCAGGGTTTGTGCAAGCTGCCCTGGAACGACGTGGAGCCGGCCGACAACGCCGAGCAGGACGAGCCCAACAAGGTGCCCGCGCACGTGCAGAACTATGTCGATATCTACAACGCCATTACCGGCGAAAAGATCGATAAAAAGGAATTGATGCTGCAGTCGGAGCGGGTATACAATTTCCAGCGCGTCTTTAACCTGAAGATGGGCCACGGCAAGCGCCCCGACGATTACCCGCCCTACCGCGCCATGGGGCCGGTCACGGCCGAGGAATACGAGTCGCGCGCCGAGCGTTACGACAAGGCGCTGCAGGAAAAGCAGAACATAAACCCGCAGGGCAAGAGCACCGAGGAGAAGATCAAGCTGCTGCGCCAATACCGCGAGCAGCAGTACGAGAGCCTGATCGACGCCGTGTTCAAGCGCCGCGGCTGGTCCAGGGACGGCGTGCCCACGGTCGAGCATCTCAAAGAGATCGGCATGGACCTGCCCGAGCTGATCGAGCTGGTCAAGAAACACCTGTAAACAACAGTCATTTTGTAGGGGCAGGCCCCTGTGCCTGCCCAAAGAAATCCGGATCGAACGCAGGGGCGGGTTTGCAACCCGCCCGTTCCTCAACACACGGCATATGCGGGAGGGTTTGACCCCCTGAAGGGGGCGCAAACCCTCCCCTACAATTACAACTCACGGATCGGATATAAATATGTCTATGCGAAGTCTTTACTTTCGTAGCGCAGGATGGTCCGGTGCAACTTCGGCGATCGCCGCATTGATCAGCCGACGCGCGATCGAGAACCGACTAGGCAGCTCCGGCAAATTGCCCGTCGGGAACCATTGCGCATCCAAGATCTCTCCGGCCTGGCAGGCGATGTCCCCGCTTTCGTGGTCGGCCGTAAAGGCGATCATCAGCGAGTGGGGGAACGGCCAGCCCTGGCTTCCGAAATAGCGCAGGTTGCAGACACGAATACCCACTTCTTCAAAGGTCTCGCGATGGACGCAATCTTCTACCGACTCCGAAGGCTCGACGAAGCCTGCCAGCGCGCTGTAGATTGTCGCGAAGCGAGCCCCTTTTGCCAGCAGCAGCTCGCGGCCATGGCCGGTGTCGCGCTTGACAAGGACCATCATGGCCGGCGCGATGCGCGGATAGGTGATCTCGCCGCATGCCTTGCAGCGACGGGCGCGCCCGAAATCGTCGAGTTCGGTCAGCGCTGCGCACACGCCGCAATGACAATGAGTACGATGGAACTCGACAACTTGCGCCCCGCGCCCGGCGACTGCAAGGAGATTGTCCGGGAGATGGTTAAAGAGGCCGCGCAGCGTCTCGAAGACGAAGCCGGCCGGTGGCTCGATATCATTACAGCTCGCGACCCAGCAGGCAACACCATCGAGTAAGCCGACAAAATGCCGGTCCGACACCGGCAACGGAGGTCGTTCGCCCATCGCGATCCCGGGTGGATCCGGTAATCCGGCGGAAGTGGTCACGAGCAACTTTCCGGCGCGAAAGATGAACCAAAAACCGCCGGGGGCAACATTAGCCGGTGGATCCCAGAGCGAGGTAAAGGATGAAGGCAGTATCAGACCGTTCATGATGGCAGGCTCAGGATTCAACCGGACAGGACAATCAATTTTATTCATGATTGGATTTTAAGAAACTTGTACTGAAATAGCAATCCTGCTTCACATCAAGGGTTTGTGACCCACCCGTTCTTAAAATTCAAATCTTTAGCGGGAGGGTCACAGACCCTCCCCTACATCAAGAAAACCTAATCGAACACCTTTTCCAGGGCCTGGTAGGCACTATGCACTTTATCAACCAAGAGAGGAATATCCTTATCCAGGCCCGCTTTTCCGGCCGCTTCCAGAGCCATGGTCTCGGCCAGCAATTTGGCGGCCGCGGCCTGGAAAGCCTCGGTCTTGGCGGCCAAACGCTTGGAAAGCGTGGCCTTGGTGATGGCTTCGGCCTTGGCCACCATGTCGGCGGCCACACTGCCTATTTCAGCGTATTTCTTTTCGGGCAAATGCTTGTGATAGACCACGTAGAGGACCTTGTGATAGGCGTCGACTTCCCTGGCCACAGGGCGGATGGCACGCACCAGCATCTCGAAGCGGGCGTGCAGGAGCTCGGCCGCGTCCAGGAGCGCCTGGTCGTCGCTGCCGGCAGCGGCGCTACCATAGGTTTTCACCGCCTGGTTGAACTCGGCCAGGCCGGTCTCCCATACCTGCTTCTTGTCGCGCAGGATGCCGGGCAGGGCGGCGGCGTTGATCTTGGCGGCCTGTTCGTTGATCTCGGTTACAAAGCCGCGCAGGGCCTTGCAATCCTTAGCCGGAAAGGCGGTATGCCATATGGGATAAATGATGTCATGGAAATCGATCAATTCCGGAACCGTGCTTTCGGTATCGGGATCTGGCATCTGGTCGCCGACCAGAACAAAACCCAGGCTCAGCAAAAAAATAATTAAAACAAATCTTGTGACCTTATGCATATTTTCCTCCATAAATTCTTTGTTTTTATGTTATGTAAGGGAGGGTTTAAAACCCTCCCCTACGTTAAAATCAAAATTACAACGAATTTTCAACCACCTTGACCTTCAGGCGCGACAGGTATTCTGTGATCTGGATCTTCTTGGGGCAGGCCTCCACGCAATTGAAGATGGTGTGGCAGCGCCAGACGCCGTTCTTGTCGTTGACGATCTCGATACGCTGGTCGGCACCGTCATCGCGGCTGTCGAAGATGAAGCGATAGGCTTTAAGCAGGGCGGCCGGGCCCAGGTACTCACTGTTGGGCCACGAGCTGGGGCAAGCGGCGCTGCAGGCGGCGCAGAGGATGCACAGGGTCGATTCGCCGATCTGCTCAAGCTGTTCCGGCGATTGGACGAACTCCTTGTCGGGAGCGGGCTTGTCCAGGATCAGGTAAGGCCTGATGCGCTTCAACTTGGCAAAGAAAGGATCCAGGTCGACCACCAGATCCTTGATGATGTCGAACCCGGACAGCGGTTCGATCTTCAGCTTGCGGCCGAAGCGGTGGATCGGCGTTTCACAGGCCAGCACGTTGCGGCCGTTGACCTTCATAGCGCAGGAGCCACAGATGGAACTGCGGCAGGAACGGCGGTAGGCCAGGGTGCCATCATGCTGCCAATGGATCTCGTTGAGCACGTCGAGGATGGTGGATTCGTCTTCGACCGCGATGTTGAACACCTGCCAGTGCGGCTTCTCGTCTTTTCCCGGCTGGTATCTCAATATTTTAACACTGATATCAATCATGGCCATTGCTGCATCCTCCTTAGTATTTCCTTTCCTGGGGCTGGTACTGCGGGTAAATGACCACCCCTTTGCTGAAATCCAGAACGATTTTGCCGTCGCGGCGCCAGGCCAGCGTATGCTTCAGCCACTCGCCATCGTTGCGCTTGGGGAAATCACTGCGGAAATGGGCACCGCGCGATTCCTGGCGGGCCAGGGCTCCCTCGACAATCACTTCCGAGAAACTGAGCAGGTTTTCCAGCTCCAGGGCCTCGATCAGGTCAAGGTTGAAGGCATCACCGTGGTCATCCACGGTCACTTGCCGGTAGCGTTCCTGCAGCTCCTTGATCATGACCAGCATTTTCAGCATGTCGTCCTGGTTGCGGAAAACACCGAGATACTTGGTCATATTCTCCTGCAGTTTCTCACGGATCGGGGCGTGCCTTTCCTGGCCCTGCCCGTTCCACAGCCGGTCTATCTTGCCCTGGGCAACCTCCAGCGGCTGGGCCGGAAGTCCGGCGAAATTATTTTCCCGGCAAAATTCGGTCATGTGGATGCCGGCGATGCGGCCGAAAGTGGCCGCGTCCTGCAGGGAATTGGTGCCCAAGCGGTTGGCGCCGTGCAATGACAGGCAGGAGGCCTCGCCGGCCGTGTACAGGCCCTTGACAACCGTGCCCGCGGCATCCTTGATAACTTCGGTGCGCACGTTGGCCGGGATGCCGCCCATGGAATAATGGGCCGTGGGCTGAATGGGGATGGCCTCCTTGATGCCGTCGACCTTCAGGTAATTCAAGGCCAGGTCATAGATCTGCGGCAGGCGCTCCAGGATCTTCTGCCTGCCCAGGTGGCGCAGGTCGAGGTAGACATAATCCTTGCCGCCGATGCCGCGGCCCTCATTGATCTCGGTCTGTTCGGCCCGGGAAACCACATCGCGCGGTGCCAGTTCCATTTTGGCCGCCGCATAAGTTTTCATGAAGCGCTCGCCCTTGTCGTTGAGGATGTAAGCACCTTCGCCGCGGGCGGCTTCGGAGAGCAGGATGCCGTGCTTGTAGAGTCCGGTCGGATGAAACTGGACGAATTCCATGTCTTCCAACGGCAGGCCCGCTTCAAGCACCAGGGCCACGCCGTCACCGGTGTTGGCGTGGGCGTTGGAAGTGATCTTCCAGGCCCGGCCGTAGCCGCCGGTGGCCAGCAAAACAGCGCGGGCATGGAAAATATGCAGGCCGCCATTGCGGATATCCCAGGCCACCAACCCCCTGGATACGTCATCGCTGACCAGCAGCGACAACACCTGGAATTCATTGAAAAAGAGGACGTTGTGCTGCAGACACTGCTCGTAGAGAGTGTGCAGCAGCACGTGGCCGGTGACATCCTGGGCGAAACAGGCGCGCGGCGAGGAATGGCCGCCAAAGGGGCGCTGGTTGATGCGGCCGTCTTCGGTGCGTGAGAAGGGGACGCCCATATGCTCGAACTCGTACACGGTTTTGAGCGCCTCGTTGACGAAGCGCTCGATAATATCCTGGTCAGCCAGGTAATCACTGCCTTTGATGGTGTCGAACATATGCGATTCCAGAGAATCTTCACTCACGTTGGCCAGGGCGGCGGCAATGCCCCCCTGGGCGCCACCCGAATGGGAGCGGGTCGGATACACCTTGCTGATCACTGCCGCCGCCAAGCCGCTCTTGGCAACTTCCAGGGCGGCGCGCAGACCGGCCAGGCCGGCCCCGACGATCACGGCATCAATTTTATGGTAATTCCTTGCTTCATCGATTTTCATGGTGTCACTCCTTTAGGCAACCGGCAGGGTGTAGAGCTTGATGATGGTCAGGGTGCCGACGAACAAAAGCACCGCTCCGACCGTAAGCAGAAGTCCGTACCAGACCAGGCGCCAGAATTTGTTGGCCGTGTAGTCTTCTAAAACCGACCAGAGCCCGTTAAGGCCGTGATACAACGCCGTAAGCAGGAAGGCGAACTGCAGCAGCGGGAACCACCAGCTGCCGGCCTTGGCCACGATCTCCTGATAGTTCACGGCCCGGCCCTTGGACAGGAAATGATAGGTGATGAAATGCAGCAGCAGCAAGACAAAAAGAATGACCGCGGAAATGCGCTGTAACAGCCAGGGAAGCGAACCCGACCGGGAAGTTTGCTTGAAATCCTTGTTCATCCTGCCCTCCACTGCACATGTTGCAGAATCAAGTACGAACCGAGCGCCCAAAGGATAAAAGCCACGGCGATCAGCACGATGAACAGCTTTTTATGCACCAGGGAGCCCTTGAAAAAATCAATGATCACGATGCGCACACCGTTGAAGGCATGAAACAGGATGACTCCCCACAATCCGGTTTCCAGAAGCTTGAAGGGAACCCCGTTCAGGAAGGCCATCACATTGTTGAAGGCGGCCTCACCATGAGTCAGGCTGTTGATGACCCAGATATGCAGGCACAGGTAAAAAATAAGCGCCAGGCCGGCGAGCCGATGGAGAATCCAAGCCCAGGAGCCGATAAAATTGTAATAGGTAAAATCATAGAAGCGCGTTCTTTTATACAAGCTTCTCCTCCTTAAATAAATATCAAAGAAAAAACATTTTAATATTTTAATGCGACAACTGCAACTGAAAATTTGACTTTTATAGCAAAAAAAAATATTTTATAGGCATGGAAAATCAGGAAGACCCTCAGCCCGAGCTTCTACACCCCGATATCCTGGCTCTGAAACACATGTTCGGGAAAAACCACTGGCTGGTCCGCATCCGCTGGATTTACCCCATTTTCATCATTACCTTTTTCCTGGCCTACCGATTTCTGGCCCGGCGCTCGCTGATCGGTCCCCGGGACGCGCTGCTGGTTTTCCTGCTGCCGGTCATCGTCAATTTTCTTTTCATGCTGGATATCCGGAAAAAGGAAAAATTGGGCGATCGCCTGCCTGATTACAACAAGCTGCTGCGCCTGGTTTCACTGCAACTCGATTTTGACCTGGTAGCCCTGGCTTTAACCGTATTTTTTTCCGGCGCCCTCAATAGCCCGATCATTGCCATGTTCATTGTCTACATAATGATCTCCACTTTCCTGATAGATTACCACAAGGCTTTCCGCAACACCCTGAAGGCTATATTCCTACTCCTGGCCATCGGCTTGCTGCAGAACAGCCAGGACTTTTTTTCCAGCCAGCAGATCATGAGCATGCTGGCTTTCGACTTCATGTTCATCTTCGCCTATTTCGTCTCCGGTTACCTTTCCAAAAATCTGCGCCAAAATGAAGAACTGCTCAAGAACCTGCTGCAGCAGACCAGGGAGCTTTCCATAAGTGACGGACTGACCGGCCTGTACAACCAGATGCATTTCTTTAAGCTCATGGACCTGGAGAACAAAAAATCACAGCGCCACAACCTGAGTTATTCATTGATCATTTTCGATGTCGACCATTTCAAGAATTTCAATGACAGCAACGGCCACCTGCGCGGTTCACAGACTTTGAAAGCTATCGGCGCCATCACAAAAAATAAATTTCGCTCCACCGACCTGCTGGCCAAGTACGGCGGCGATGAATTCGTAATCATCCTGCCCCAGACCGACAAGGTCGGGGCGTACCTGGCCGCAGAAAGGCTGCGCGAAAGTGTTGAAAGGCAGACGTTCCCCGGCGCCGAGACCCAACCGCATAAAAAGATCACCATTTCCATCGGCCTGGCCACCTACCCCGAACACGGACTGACCGCTGAGGAGATTTTGAACCATGCCGATAAATCATTATATTTTGCCAAGGAGTCGGGGCGTAACCGCACCATCATGTACAATGACAATATCGACAAAGAACTTGATGAATTCAGTTGAGCGACGGCAGTTGAACCTGTCCCTGAAAATGAAAGAAGGCAGCCATGACCATTGAGCGCGCCAGCGGCCTGCTGCTTCATGTCACCTCCCTGCCCGGCCCTTACGGTTGCGGTACCATGGGAGAAGAGGCGGCCGATTTTGTCAATTTCCTGGCCGCCAGCGGGCAGTCCTACTGGCAGGTCCTGCCCTTGGGGCCGGTATGTTCCCATTGGCATTTTTCCCCCTATTCTTCGCCATCAGCATTCGCCGGCAATGAAATGTTGATCAGCCCGAAAACACTTCATTCCCAAGGCTTGAGCACCGCAGA
>SPCN01000239.1 GCA_004525465.1 Chrysiogenales bacterium
AGGAAGAATTAAAACATCTGCTTGCCGAATTTTTTGCCGCAGCAGATGGACTAGGATAGGGGGTTAAGGACGGTGTTGAATTTGGGGTTAAAGCTCGCGATCTCCTCAAACAAAAACTGTCATTTCAAGCCCCTCATGCACTGCTGATAAAGAAGTCAAACACCAAGTAAGATTTCCCCTCAGGTCTTTTCCATAGCCCAGGTCTTTTCCATTGCCGTATCGATCGCTTCGCGCAAAGTCAACCACCGTCCCCGATTCCCTTTCGATATCGATGCTTTTCAAGCAAATCGCAAATTTAATGCTTTACACTTTTTTGCTTAAAAGTTAAAATCTGTTTTCTGGTTTTCCGGATGATGGAGTATAAAATGAGCAACAGCAATCCAAAAAAAGCATTGTCGTTCCCAAGAGTATTCTGGATCGCCAATGTGATGGAGCTCTTTGAACGGGGGGCTTACTATGGCATGAACTCCGTTCTGGCGATCTACCTGACCACGTCATTGATCAACGGCGGGCCCGGTTTCAGCGAAGATGCCGTGGGATTTTTGCAGGCCATCGTTTACGCCGTCGTCTATATCGTTCCTATCCTGGGCGGAGCCTTGGCCGAAAAGTTCGGCTACCGACGAATGCTGATCTTGTCTTTCTGTCTGCTCTCCTGCGGCTATTTCATTACCGGTGCCTTTCATACCTATGGCCTGATCTTTGCCGCCCTATTGTTCATGGCCTTCGGGGCCGGTCTTTTCAAGCCCATTATCTCGGGGACCATTGCTCACAGCACCAGCGAGGCCAATTCGGGTTTCGGCTTCGGCATCTACTACTGGATGATCAATCTGGGGGCTTTTCTGGCGCCGATCGTGGTGAATATTCTCCGCGGCTCCAAGGCCTTTGCCTGGAACAAGGTTTTCATGGCCTCGGCGCTCTATACAGCCGTGATGCTGATACCGGCGCTCTTTTTCTTCAAGGACCCGCAGCTGCCCGGCAAGGGCGCCTCGCTGAAAACCACTTTTAAAAACGCCCTGATCGTCCTTGGCGATGCCCGCTTCATGCTGATGATCTTTATCTACTCCATCTTTTGGATCCTCTATTTCCAGAATTTCGGCACGATCCTCTGGTATCTGCGCGATTTTATCAATACCGCACCGGTCAATGAGTTCGTGCGGCAATTCATCCCCGGCTTTACCTTTACTGAAGAACTGGCAACAACCATTTCGGCCGGAACGATCATCCTGCTGCAGATCACTGTCAGCCGCCTGGTCAAGAACCGGAAGGCCATTCCGACGATGTGCACCGGCATGCTGATCGGTTCGTTGAGTTTTCTCTTTTTTGCCTTCAGCCGCAGCCCCTGGATCTTCATCTTGGGCCTTTTTGTCTTCGCCATCGGTGAGATGACGGCCCATCCCAAGTATTATTCCTATATCGGCATGATCGCGCCCCAGGACCGCAAGGCGGTTTATATGGGCTATTCATTTCTCTACGGCGTGATCGGCTCTCTTTTCGGCAGCTCCATCGGTGCTTCGCTCTATACGCAGATCGCCAAGCCCGGCCATCCCACCCTGTTCTTTCTGATCTTTTGCACGCTCGGGCTGCTGGGTTTCGCGGGCCTGCTCTGGTTTAACAAACGATGCTCCCAGGATACTCCCGAAGCCAACCGGCTGGCGCGCAAGGTCCTTTTCAGGGTTTATCTGGCGCTGGCAATTATAGCGGTCCTGGCCATCATCCGCTTTTCAATGCTGCAGAATTACAAGTCCATCTTTTCGGCCGGCATGATCCTGCTGATCTCCGGCGGCGGCATCGCTATCACTCTGCGGCAGAGGAGAAATGAGGAATAATCGGACAAAAGGAACGGCCATTTTCCTAAAAAACGTTTGGTGCTTATCTGCTTTAAAATATCGCTTCGCCAAAGATTCCCCGGTTCATGCAATGATGATGCGCTCCAGGGTAGGTGATTAGTGGTTGTCTCTTTTTTCCATTATTGCAAACAAATTCACATTTTCACAGTCCGTCCCTTTTGCCTTTCTGGCGCATGCTCTGCGCAGCAGGCTTGTTCAACACCGGATGAAAGCGAGGCTCGTTTCGCTTGCTCGCATTCATCCGCTTATACGTTAGGCGCGGCCTCGGTCAGCAGGGCACGGAGTTGCTTCGTAATTCGAGTCCGACCCTGGTTTTTTTGGCCGTGTCAGTAGGCCGTGTTCCCTCTCGCAAGCGGTCAACCCCGTAGCGCGCCCGGAGGGCGGCGAGCCTCTGCAGGTCCTCCACACTCGTCGACCCGGACGCCATCTCGAACGGGTGGTTGTAGGCCAGCTCGGCGTGCGAGTGCTCGAAGTCGTAGTCGAGCTGGATGCTGGAAACCCAGCGCTTCGTGTTCACGCCGACCAGGCGCTTCGGCAGCGCGTAGATCTTGAGTTTTTTGGCCTGCGCCAGGCCGCTCAGGAAGGCGTCTATCTGCACCCTCAGGGGCAGCGCGCCGTTCTCGAAAATCTTGCGCACCGCCACCTTGCTGATCAGGTACGCGTGTGTGCCCTGGAACATCCATATGTCCACGTGCGTCGTGTGCTTGGTGACCATGCTGGGCCGGGGGCTGCGGTAGCCCAGCAGCAGGATGTCCCAGCCGGTCGGCACGCCCTGCAGCGCCTTTTTCACGGAGGCCAGCAGGCACATGGGCAAGATCGCATCGTCCTCCATCACCAAGTATCGCTGGCTTGCGGGGGCGGCCGCGTCGTACAGGATGTCGAGCCAGATGCACAGGTGGCTGAGCGCACACCCAATGCCGCCCATCGACGGCATCTCGGCGTGCGTCTGGCGGAATCCGCGGCGTTCGACGCCGGCGAGCCTGGCCAGCGCCGGCTCGTACACCAAGGCCCGGGCCTGCGGCCAGTCGCTCGCTACGTCGACCGCAGGGAACCGCCGCAGCTCTAAGGCGGTCAGATCGCTGCTGTCGAACTGCTGCAGGAACGACTGCAGGCGAGCTTGGTGTCGTTTCAGGTTGAGCACGTAGCAGATCATCGTCAGTCGAATTTGGTCGAATTTGGGGACGCTTGACTATGTGACTTTGTTCTGTTCATTGATAGCGATCCGTTTCCTGGCATCCTTATATAGTTTGGCTAAAGAATGCAATTGCAGGTCACCGAATTCGGGGAATTGCGCGATATCCCTGTATGTAAGTCCAGACAATTCCCTTAATCTGACCAGCAATTCTCCTCGCAGTTGTTTTCCGGCAAGTGTTGCATAATCGATCCGATTGAACTTCACTCCAAATTTTCTCTCCAATTCCCAATAAACTTTGCCGGCAGGCTCAAAATATCTGTCGTCTTGCCTCCTCCTATCACAATTTTTTTCAACCACTCGCTTATCTCGCTTGATTAACGCTTTTTCTAAAAATTCGTACTCGCCCAACAAGTCGCCGTGTTCACTTTTCAAAACCGGCAGTTTAACGGGCGCGGTGCCTTTTATTTCGTTCGCCAGCTCTTTCTTGCCGCCCCATAGGTCATGGATGAAGGGCACATCCGTTATTTGCGATTTGGCTTTCCCTAAATATTCTCTCACGCTTGACCATTCGTATTCACTGATATTTTGCACAAGGCCAGCACGCACAGGGTTTTGCAGCAAATAGAGAATGGCAAGCCGCAAATATGAATCATTCTGGATCAGCGTCGACTTGAAACGGTTCTGGAAGACGTATCCTTTGCCGCCATGTTTCCGGCGATAATATATGCCATAGGAACCGTTGACCTGTTTCAGGAAATCGCTCATGCGGCCGGAACTGTTTTCCAGCAGCAAATGGTAATGGTTGCTCAATATGCAATAGCCAAGATGGCGAATATGGAGATTTTTTGATTTTTCAGCAACGATTTCTAAAAATACTTTTTTGTCTGCATCATCGGGGAAAATGTATTCACCTTTTATTCCACGGTTCATTACATGATGAAATGCCCCTGGATAGGTCAGTCTCGCTCGCCGCATTAAATTAGATTACCTAATTAAAGTCACAATGTCAAGCACCGTCCCCATAGTCTTTTGG
>SPCN01000429.1 GCA_004525465.1 Chrysiogenales bacterium
AGAAAAGACTGGAGGCGCCATGAAAAAAATACTTTTTCTGATTATTATCATGTTTTTGCTGGCCGGGACGGCCGACGCGGCCAATGGGAATATTAACCAGAATGTCCGCCCGCTGGAGCTGGTGAAAGCCGAGGCGCCTCCGGTATTGGACGGCTCGCTCGACGATGAGATCTGGAAAAAGGCGACCATGATCGACGAAGTCTGGGTTACCTACAACCCGGTCAACGGCAACGAACTGCCCCAGCGTACCCGGGCTTACCTGGCCTATGACGAAGAGAATCTCTATTTTGCCTTTCATTGCCTCGACAGCCAGCCTGATCAGATCAAGACCTCGCTGACCAAGCGCGACGGCATCTTCGAGGACGACTGGGTCGGACTGTCGATCGATACCGTGGGCGGCAAAAAATACGGTTACGAGCTTTTCGTCAATCCCAATGGCGCCCAGGCCGACATCTTTCGCACCGGCGATATGGAGGATTCGTCCACGGACTGGGTCTGGTACAGCGCCGGCAAGGTTGTGGCCGACGGCTACATCGTCGAGATCCGTCAGCCCTTAAAAAACATCCGTTTCGCCAGCGGCAAAAACGTCCGCATGGGCGTGGTCTTCTGGCGCCGCATCAGCCGCCTGGGCATGAGCGGCTCCTGGCCCCACCTGGTGCCGGGCCAGAGCATAGGCGGGTCGCAGGCCGAAATCCGCATCTCCGAGCTGTCGCGGCCCCTGGTCCTGGAAGCCCTGCCCGCCTTCACCTACAGCTCGGCCTGGAACCGCCAATCCCCTTCGGCCTGGTCCGGGGCCGACCAGACCAAAGACCTGGGCATCGGCGTTAAATACGGCATCACTTCCTCGATCATAGCCGAGGCCACGCTGAATCCAGATTTCAGCCAGGTTGAAAGCGACTCGCTGCAGGTCACGGTTAACCAGCGCTACCCGATCTTTTACTCGGAAAAACGCCCCTTCTTCATGGAAGCGGGCAACCTGTTCGACCTGGGCGGGGTCGGGTACGGCATGGGCAACATGTCCAAGCCTGTGCACACCCGGCTTATCGTGGACCCGCAGTGGGGACTGCGCCTCACCGGCGAGCAGGGCAAAGGTTCGTTCGCCCTGATCGCCTCGGCCGACCGCTCACCGGGTAACCCCTGGGGAAATGACGAAGACAATCCCGACCTGGGTCGCAAGGCGACATTCTGGATCGGCCGCGGCAAGCTGGGGTTGGGCACCGACAATTACGTCGGCATGCTCTACAGCGGCCGCGAGTTCGGCGAAGAGTACAACCGAGCCCTGGCCGCGGACTTTTCCTTCCGCTTTCTCAAAAATCACCAGGCAACGGGCCACTACATCCAGTCATATTCCAACCGGCCCGGAGCGAGCGGCGAGAGCAAGGGCGGTTACCTGACCGCCGAATACATATTTTCCAAGGCCAAAACGACGATCCTGGCCATGACCGAAACCATTGATCCCGATTTCCAGATGGATACCGCCTATTACCAGCGCAGCGGCATTTCCACTTTCAAACTCTACCTGCAGCAGCAATTCACCCCTAACGCCAAGAAGATCCCCTGGCTTTTCGGCGTCACCCCCTCGCTGTACGGCGCCTACATCCATGACCGGGTCTCGGGCCTGGACGACAAGGAACTGATGCTGGAACTGAATGCAAATTTCATCCTCAAGGGCAACGCCGGCGGCTCTCTATACCTGGCACAGGAATGCTGGGCCGGCCGGGAGTTCCAGCGCACCCTCGGCCAATATTTCATCAACCTGCAGCCCCTGAAGTGGATCAACCTCCATACCTGCGGCAGCTTCGGCGATGCCATCTATTACGACCCGGTCGACCCTTTCCTGGGCCAGCGTACCCAGTTCCACTTCGCTTGCACGCTGCAGCCCAACAAGAACCTGAACCTGTTCGCCGAGCATATCATCTGCCGCTTCAACCGTGCCGACACCAGCGAACGGATTTACACCCAGGGCATATGGCGCAGCCGCCTCACCTATCAGTTCAACCAGAAGCTGTTCGTCCGCGGCCTGCTGCAATACGACGATTTCTACAAGCGGGTCCTGGGCGACTTCCTGGCCTCGTTCACCTATATCCCGGGCACGGTGCTCTACCTTGGCTACGGCTCGCTGAACGAAAGCCAATCCTGGACCGCTGGCGGCTGGCAGCGCGGCGTGACCGGCGACCGCTATTACCAGACCCGCCAGAGCCTGTTTTTCAAGATCAGCTACCGCTACCAGTTCTGAGCAACGGATAGAAAAGGTTGGAGAAATCCTCTA
>SPCN01000227.1 GCA_004525465.1 Chrysiogenales bacterium
GCGGGCATGGCCCTGCCCGCGACCCCGGCCTCCACGCCGAACTCATCCACGGAGTTCCAATATTTGTCCGCCGAGACCGGGATCAGCACCAGGTCGCAGGGGCGGTGGCGGCCGCCGTCAAAGTAGATATCGGACTGGAGGAAAGGATGAAAGCCCTTGGCTTCGGCCTTGACCGCGTAGCGGCCGCCGGGCAGACCGGGGAAACTGTAATATCCTTGCGCGCTGGTCGTAGCCGTTTTCAATTTGTTGTGTTTTTCATCTTCCAGGGTGACGGTCGCCCCGGCCAGCGGCGCGGCATCGGGCCTGAAAATGCAGCCGAAAATGGTTGGTTCCTTCAGGTCGATGTCCATCATGGGACGGTCGAAGCTCCAGTGCGTGTAATCCTTTGAATAATAGGTCCGGATCGCATTTCTTCTCGATGTGCTGTAATAATAAAAGAGCTGGAACGGGTCAGGGGTCCGGTAGCCCTTCAGGGAGAGGTTGCCCTCGTCCACAGCGTAAACGAAAAGCTTCGCCTTTGCCCCCATTTTATTGGCGCCTGTCACCCGGATCTGCAACCGGGTCTTACTGGCTGGCTTGACCTCGCCCGGGCTTTCCAGGCCGACAAGCAGGGCCTTGCCTTTATCCTCGACTCTGAAATCCTTGGAAGTCTCCTCGGAGACATTATTCTCGTACATAGCGATCACGTTGACACGGATTCTCGGGAAATAGCCTTTCTTGATCGGGATCTCCAGTGGCGTCATTTTATGCAGCGCGATGACCCGGGAATCGAGCACCTTCTCCCTTTCGACGGTTACCAGCGCCCGGCCCTCCCGGGGCGAATGAATGAAGCATTTCAGCGTTTCCCCGGTGTGCACGGTCCATTGATCGGACTCGACCCTGAGCCGCTTGTCGTGGTCGGAATAGTTGCTATCCCAGGCGAAGAAAAAGCCCGAGGTCGAAACATTACGGCCGTTCGCATCGGGAGTGTCGCAGCGCAGGACATAGCGGCCGGCCTTCTGCACGTGGAAAGCGTGGGTCTTGGTCCTGTCGACATAAATGTCCTCGGGCCCGGTTACCTTTTTCAGCTTCCACTGATTTTTTTCAAAAAACTCCTCGTAAAGAGTGACGCGGATCTCGCCTGAAGCGGGCTTTCCCTGGAAGTCGACCAGGGCCAGCTCGGCTTTGACCGGATCTTTCAGGTTCTGGTATCGACCGATGTGTATGCCGGTCAGCAGATTGCCCGGGAAAAATATTGACTTAGCCCTGACCGTGAATTCCTTGCCTTCGGCTGACTTCCCGGTCACGGAAAAGTTTAACCCCGCAAGGTAATTTGTTGCCTTGAATGTTTTCATTGGTATATCAAGGGTGAACTTGCCGTTCGCATCCAACTTGTCCTCAGCCTGCTTAAGAGGGTCTTTTTTCGCTAGGTCATGGGCGAGGCCGAAGCTAAATCGGTCAAGTCCATTCGTTTTAAAGATCTTGGGATCGTCAGAATTATAAGCGGAAAGCGTATAAGTTAACGCATCGCCGGCCATGGGGTTGCCGGCCAGGTAGGAGCCGCTGATCAGGGGGCGAAAGGTGTCTGTGAACAGGTAGTGATCGGCCATGTCGGTGATCGCCACTTCGATGGTGTTCGGCTGGTAGTAATCGATGGTAATGTTGTGCAAGGCCCGCCAGGATTGCGCGTCCGTCACTTTGACCTGGATCTGGAATAGTCCCTTTTTGCCGGCCGGGTCCGACCTGTACTCGTATTTGAAGCCGCCCCAACGGTCAAGCTGCAGTGTGTCGCTTTTCACCTTCTGCCTATCCGGTCCCATGATCTCCAGGGAAGCCGTTGTCGCTTTCGTTGAATAGACTCTCCCTGCAGAATATTCCTTGACGATGCCGCCGATATGGACCGTGTCGCCGGGCTTGTAAAAATCCCGCTCGCTGAACACGGTGATCCTGACCTCGCGGTCGGATGGGGGCCGGCGGTCTATCATGGCCAGCGCCATGTCTCCGCCGTTCGCATTTTTGGCCATGACCAGGTCGGACTCCTGGATTTCCTTGTCGCTGAGCAGAACGCCGTTGCCTGCCGAATCGCCGAGGGGCAGGGTTTCCGTCCCATAACCCTTAAGAAAGAACGGTATTTTCCCCAGCCCCTTGCCGGTCCGGTTGTCATAGAGCCAATACAAGGTCTGCCCCTGGCCGGCCTTGACCACCATGTCCATGTTGCGGCGGTGAAAGACCTGCAGATTCTGGGGCATATTGGCAGGCAGACGCATCAGGGCGATGTCGCGGCAGGCGTTGTAAGGCTCATAGCGCTGGACAAGGAATCCGAAGAAGCCCAGGGGCGAGCCCAGTTCATTGTCCTTCAGTGCGGGGTTGTTCGATTTTTCGGGCAGGTCGGTCAGCTTTTGCAGGATCTCTTTCTCGACGAATTCAGCCTTGAAATCCCTGCGCTGCAGCATGCCGAAATCCCGGTTCGTCAACTGGGTATAGAATTCGGGCTTGAGCTTGAGCAGGCGGACACTGGCTTGCTTCATGCTTTTGGCGGCCATGGACAGCTTTTTGTCACGCAGTGAAAAATCGAGGCGCGGGGAGCGGCTGGAGCAGACCTCGGCTTCGAGTTCCAGGCCCTCGGGCAGCCGCTCATTGTAGATGTTGGTCAAGTTCCGGTCGATGCGGATGCTCAGGCGGTCGCCCGAAGCCAGCTCGTCGTCAACGCGGATGAACAGGACGTGGTTCTCGTAATGACGAGACTGGAGGCGGAACACCAAGGGTGTACTTTCCTGGCCTGATAGTTTAAATATCTTGATGAGCTTGGGATCCGCTTCAGCCAGCCTATTGGCAAAAGGCAGTTGGCACCAGCGGGCATCGGGATAAAGGATCAGAGGGCGATCTCCCGTGTACCGGAAAGGCGGGACGGTGTCGAAGCTGAAGGAGAAATCCTTGGCCGTGCCGGTGCTCCCTTCGCTGCCGCAAAAACCCTTTTTAACGATAAATTGATAAAGCATCCCCCGCTCCAGGTCCTTGGCGTAGCTTATCTTGAGTTCCTCTGCTGTTTTTTGGGAAACCTGGATCGTGACCGGCTTGCCGCTCTTGGCCTCTTTCAGGATGAAGAACTCCTTGGCGCTGGCGGCCGTCACCGACTGATTGAAGCGCAGGCTGAAGGCGTCTTTCACCCAAACCAGAAAACTCAATTTTTCTCCGGGGTTTAAATCGGAGAAATAACTTCGGGCCGCGGGCTTGATCTCAACAGGAAACGCTTGCGGTGTGCGCCACTGCCAGCGCAAGGTCCGCGGCAGAGTTTTTCCAGCCAGCGATCGGGTCCCGGCAGGAATGGTTGCAGTGTAGGTAGTGGAATAACGGAAGCGGATTTCGGGCTTAAAGGCCAGGGTGCGGTTGCCGCGCCAGGTGAATTCACCCTTGATTGACGGCGTGATCTGCACTATGGCGCTGCCATCTCTTTTTCCGCCCAAAGGCAGCATGTCGTCGGAGAAGGTGACGACCAGTTCCTTGTTATCAAGGCTTTGCAGGTTCCCCGACAGGTTGTATATTACTTTTAATTCATCCTTATTCGGGTTCCCGGCCAGCGTTGTGGCCAAAAACACGGTCATGGTGATCGTCAGTATCGCAAGTATGATTTTCATGCCCGCCTCCTTTGCTTACCGTCAAACCGGATTAGACGGCTCTTGGCCGGGAATTGGCGCGGATCTCTTTGCCGGCCTGTTCCCAAGCCGGATTATGAGGGAGGCGGTTGTTTTTTACAACCCTTGTAGCAGGTCCAGAAAGATGTTTCAGCCGATGCCGGCGTACTGATAAAAATTGGAAGCGATTACTTTTTCGTGGTAATGGGTATTGGTGTACTTGTAGCCGTTGTTGTAGAGGATCAGGGCTTTGATCATGTCCCCTTTTGTTTCCTGCAGGTAGCCTTTGAGGATGGTGAGCCCGAGCTCGATGTTGTAATCGATCTGGGTGAGCTTATTGCGGTCAATGTTCAGCTCGCTCTTCCAGACCGGGTAATTCACCTGCATCAAGCCGTAGGCGCCGGCTCTGGATACGGCATGACGGTTGAAGCTGCTTTCCACGAAGATAATTGCCATGACCAGGTAGGGATCGAAACCGTGTTTCCGGCTCAGGGTAAAAACTGAATTGGTGATTTTTGTAAATCCGGGTTTTTGCAGGCGAAAA
>SPCN01000122.1 GCA_004525465.1 Chrysiogenales bacterium
CGCATGAGCCTGGAAAACAGGGAAAATCGCGGCGGCGAAAAGACCCAGGTGTTCCTGCTGACCATGCACAACGCCAAAGGATTGGAATTTCCCACCGTGATCGTCAGCGGCATCAATTCGGCTTACATGCCGTTTTTTCTGCGCAAGGAGCGCGACGAGATCGAGGAAGAGCGTCGCCTGTTTTACGTGGCCAGCACCAGGGCCAGCCAGCTGCTGGTCATCTCCACCGCTTCCGACCGGCCGTCATTCTTCCTGCAGCAGGTCGCCACGGCTTCGTATTTTCCCGTTTACTCGTTCCGCGAGATCGTCGACGCCATCTTCCCGGTTTCCCGGCCCGGCCCAGGCAAGGGTGACGGCCGCTTCATCGTCCATCCCGTCTTCGGCCGCGGCCGCATCATCGAAAAAATATCCGAAAACAAATTCCTGATCCATTTCACCGAGAAGGGCGACAAATTGATCGATACGTCGGTGGTCAAGGTCGAGTTCGTTTAGATCAAGGTAAAACATAGAACAAAATCGCGAAATAATGGCAGACGCTGCCGCCCAGGACAAAGAGATGCCAGACGGCGTGGTGGTAGGGAAGCTTCTTCCACAAATAAAACAGCGCGCCCACCGTGTAGCACAAGCCGCCGGCCAGCAGCCACAGCAGCCCCGGCCTGGGCACATACGTGAACAAAGGCTTGACGGCCACCACCACCAGCCAGCCCATGGCCAGGTAGATCAGCGTCTGCGCCAGGCGGAAACGGTCGACAAAAAAGACCTGGAAAACGATTCCGGCCAGCGCCAATCCCCAGATGACGCCGAAAAGGCTCCAACCCCATTTGCCGCGTAAATTGACCAGGACGAACGGCGTATAGGTGCCGGCGATGAGCAGGTAGATGGAGGCATGATCGATGACTCGAAAAATGTGCTTGACCTGTTGGCTGCGGAAACTGTGATATAAGGTGGAACTGGAAAACAGCAGCAACAGCGTGAAAGCATAAATGCTGCAGCTGACAATATGCCAGGCATCGCCGTGCAATGCGGCCATGGTAACCAACACGACCAGGCCGCCCAAACTGAGCAGGGCACCCAGGCCATGGGTCAGGGCGTTGATGGTTTCTTCCTTGAGCATTGCACCTCTTTGCTGCCGCCCTTATATCCTATCCGTATCCCACATGTCAATGATCCGCACCCCGGGCAAATCATATTGCACGGCAGGTTAGGCTGTGTTACTCTAACCGGGGGCGAGCCGGCAACGGCCCCATCCTGAAGCAAATCCAGTGGAGTAACGGATGGTCGAAAAGAAGACAGACATAGCGCCTGAGTTCATCACGATCACGCGCAGCAGCGAACACAACCTCAAAGCCATCTCTTTGCGGATTCCCCTCAAACGCCTGACCCTGGTTTGCGGCGTTTCCGGCAGCGGCAAATCAACCCTGGCCCATGATGTTCTTTTCTGTGAAGGGCAGGGACGTTTCCTGGAGAGTTTCTCGGCCTATGCGCGAATTTTTCAGGCACGGCTGAACCGCTCGCATACCGAGGCCATCACCCATATCCCCCCGGCATTGGCATTGGGCCAACGCATCTCGCTGAACAATCCCCGTTCAACCGTATCCACCCTGACCGACCTGCATAGTCCGCTCAGAATGCTTTTTTCGCGTTTTGCGAAGCAGACCTGCGCTGAAAAAATAACCCGTTCACACCTGTCGTTCAATCACCCATTGGGAGCCTGCCCCCTTTGCCGGGGATTGGGACAGATCCATGAAATCGATCTAGACAAACTGATCACCGATGAGAAGCGGTCATTACGCGAGGGAGCCCTCAGCCTGAGTACGCCAAACGGATATATCATCTACTCACAAGTAACCATAGATGTCCTCGACCAGGTATGTCGGGCCCATGGATTTTCAGTTGAAATCCCCTGGAAAAAATTGACCGACGAGCAAAAGCAAGTCGTTTTATACGGCAGCGACCGGCTGGAAATTCCATTCGGCAAACATCCGCTGGCATCGCGCCTGCAATGGACCGGCATCACCCCCAAACCGAGAGAGCTGGGAATGTACCGCGGCATCGTCCCGATCATGGAAGAGATTCTGCAAAAGGGACCCAACCCGAACATTTTGCGCTTTTGTCGTCAAAGACCCTGCCGTGAGTGCGGCGGACTCCGCCTGGCCCCACGTTTTTTAGATACTTCTTTTCGAGAGAAGAGCCTGCGCACAATGTTGTCGTTGACCATCTCGCAATTGCGGGATTGGGGTGAGCGGGAACTGCTGCACCCTGGCTTGTCACCGCCGGAGAAGCTTCTTGTTTCAGGCTTGACCGCAAACGCCAGACTCCTGGAGGGTTTCAGCCTGGGGCACCTGGCCCTGCATCGCGCCGTTCCCACGCTTTCCCGCAGTGAAGGCCAGCGCATCCAGATCGGCAATCTCCTGAAAAATCCCATCAGCGGCATGCTCTATGTCCTTGATGAACCCGGTTCGGGACTCCATCCTTTTGAAAAAAAGTTTTTATATGGCCAGTTACGCAAACTGGTAGAGATCGGAAGCACCGTAGTCATGGTCAGTCACGACCGGCAAGCCCTCAAATTTGCCGACTGGGTGGTGGAATTGGGCCCGGTCGGCGGTGAAAAGGGAGGCCAGCTGCTGTTCTGTGACGCTGCCGAAAGATATCTCCTTGCGCAAGCGCATTCTCAGTTGGAAACGCCGACCACTTCTGCCTGGCGGCAGCAGGCCGCGGCGGTTTGCCAGCCTGCAGCGCCCGGCTTTTCTTTCCTTGCCGTCGGCCCCCTTCATGAAAACACCCTGTCCATCGACACCATTGCCTTTCCGGCATCTGCCATCACCGTTGTTTCCGGCCCTTCCGGTTCCGGCAAGAGTACCCTGCTCGATTACATAGCCAGGCAGGGATCGGCAAACCTGCATGGCGAACACTCCATCCGCCGTATCGTCACGGTCGACCAGCAACCGCTCGGCAAGAATGCCCGCAGCAACCCGGCTACCTATACGAAACTGTTCGATGAAATACGCAAGCTTTTCGCGGCCCAGGCCGGCGCCAAGGAACTCGGGTTGAACGCATCGTCATTTTCCTTCAACACCGACCAGGGATGCTGCAGCGCCTGCCAGGGGGCCGGCGTGATCGAAATCACCATGCATTACCTGCAATCGCTGTTTCAATCCTGTCCCCAATGCCAGGGCAGACGCTACCAGGATCGCGTCCTGGCTGTCCGCTACCAGGGCCTGGCCATCGATGCGATACTGGATCTGACCATTTCTCAAGCACTGGAATTTTTCACTGCTGAACGCAAGATATCCAGTCGCTTGAATATTCTATCTGAACTGGGGTTGGGGTATCTCACCCTGGGGCAACCTTCTTCAACTCTCTCCGGCGGCGAAGCACAACGGGTAAGGCTGGCTTCCTTCATTCGCGATGGCAAAGCAAAAGAATCCCTGTACCTGCTCGATGAACCCTGCATGGGCTTGCACGACCAGGATATTCCCTGTCTCGTTCGCGCCCTGAAAAAACTTTGCGACCAGGGAGCCACACTCTTGGTTGCTGAAAACAACCCGCGCTTCATCGCACACTGCGACTGGTTGATTGAATTGTCCGGAACTGACGGCAATAAAGATCTGCTTTACCAGGGAGAAGTTCGGGGAATTCAAGGACACGAAGGGTCCCTGGTCGCCGCCATGCTGGCCGGAAATGATCCGTTTGCAATCAGCGATCCGACTGATGAGCGTGAACATGCAGCCGGCTCGCAGGAGGCACCCTTCATCCGCATGCAGGGAGTCAGGACCCATACTTTGCAGAATATCTCCGTCGCCATTCCCGAGCAATCTTTCACCGTTGTCAGCGGCCCCTCGGGCTGCGGCAAGAGTTCGCTCATTCTTGAAACCCTGTATAAGGCCTGCCAGCGACGTTATGCCGAGCAGCTTTCACCATTTTTGCGCGATCGTCTGGCCCTGGCCGGCGGCGGCGATTATGATAAGATCGTCCCGCTCAAGCCGGCGGTGGCCCTGGCGGCCCGTTATCTGGAATCAACGCCCAGATCAACGGTCGGCACTCTTTCAGGTATCAACGACACACTGCGGGTGTTGTTTTCACGGCTGGGCACCATTGCTGCCCAGGCCGGCATCGCGAATTTGCATGCCTCTCATTTTTCCTTCAATCATCAGGATGGCGCCTGCCCGGAATGCAACGGATTGGGTTATGTGCACGAGGCCGATATTTCGCGCTGGGTGGTCAACCCTGAGAAAAGCATTTTGGCTGGAGCATTTTCCAGCGAAAAATCGTGCCAATTCTTCGTAGAATCCCATGGCCGCTTCATGGCCGTTCTGCAGAGCGCCGCCGGAGAATTGTCCATCGATATCGGGCAAACCTGGCGGAAGCTCAGCAAAGAAGCAAAGACCTTGATCCTGGAAGGAAGCAGCGGAAATTTTGCAGTGACATGGAAATTCCAGCGCGGCAGCCGGTGCGGCGAGCACCGCTTCCAGTCACCCTGGCTAGGTTTCAATCGCCTGGTCCTTCAAGACTATCTGCAAAGAAAGGAACAGCGCAAAAGAAGCAATCTATATGAGGCGGTGGTTTTTAAAAAGATCTGTGCCGCTTGTCAAGGCCTGCGCCTGCGTGAGTTCATTTTGCAAAGCCGTATCGGCAGGATCACCCTGGCCGAGATGGTATCGTCGCCACTGACCAAACTTAAAAGACTGGTTGAAAACAATGGCGCAGCATTTTTCCTGGAACAGGCATCAGCCAGGGAACGATTGCTGTGCCAGGAGATCATGCCCATCCTGTTTCGCCAGCTTGACAGCCTGGTCAACCTGGGTATCGGTTATCTGACGCCAAGCCGGGCCGTGGAAACCCTGTCCAGCGGAGAACATCAACGTTTGCGGCTGGCTTCATTGTTAGGCAACCGGCTGAATTACACCCTATTTATACTGGACGAGATAAGCCGCGGCCTGCACCCGCTGGATGTTGCCAATTTGCTCGATATCCTGCGCTCACTTTTGCAGGGAGGCAACACTATTGTCGCCATCGATCACCATCCTCTCGTCACTGCCCAGGCGGACTGGATCATTCAGTTGGGACCGGGCAGCGGCAAGCAAGGCGGGCAAGTGTTATATATGGGAAGCAAAAAGCCCTCATTGACGATCGATCTGAAGATATCCTCCCCTGGCGCCCCGCCAGGATCCCGGCCTATCATCATTGCTTCGGCCATGGCTCACAACCTCAAGCATATGGATCTGAGCATTCCGGCAAAGGGGCTGACTGTCCTGTGCGGCGTTTCCGGCAGCGGCAAATCGACCCTGCTGCATCGGGTGATCCACGAAAGCGCCATGGCCGGGCGGGCGGTCAATTGCTCCCAGGTGAGCGGACTGGATCAATTCAAACAGATTTGCGCATTTACGCCAATGAATCCGGTTCGCTGCGGCAGTGAAAGGCTGGATGATTTTCTGGGCAAAACCGCCGTGATTTATGACGCCTTTGTACGTGCTGCCGGACAAACAGTAAATCGCTCCCAGTTAAAAAAAGCACTGACGGCCCGGTCGACGGCTTCATCTTGCCGCCATTGTGAAGGCAAGGGGGAGTGGACGACCGACCTCGATTACATGGGTTCTTTTGTTGAAACCTGCAGCCATTGCCGGGGCAGCGGCCTGTCGACCCAACTTTGCCGGCTGGACCTGCTGGGCGAATCGCTGGCCGACATCCTGGCCGGTGATATCGACACGCTGGCGGCCGAAATCATCGCCGCTTGCCGATTGGAAAAGGTTGTCGCCTGCCTGCAGGAGTTTGCCCTCGGCTATCTCAGCCTCGGCCGACGTTTGCATAGCCTGTCCACAGGCGAACTGCAGCGCCTGCGCCTGGCCCGCCTTTTTTTGAATTTGCAGGAGGCGCCCAGCCTGCTGCTGCTGGACGAACCCGACAGCGGCCTCAGCTTCGACGAATGCCGGCAGTTGATCGAAACCATGAAAAAATACCTGCGCCAGGGCCATGCGGCCGTCGTCATCAGCCATCATCCGCTGATGATGTGCCAGGCCGACTACCTTGTCGATCTTGGCCCCGGGGCGGGTGAAGCCGGCGGAGAATTGACCGCCTGCGGCACGCCGAGGGAACTCCTGTCCGGGAACTGGCCTCGCTCAAGAACCGCGGCCTACCTGCAGCAGCTGGCCAACCTCAAAACCGAATAGCGCGATGATTGAATAAGGGCGCGACTCGGACGGATCCGCTCTTACTTGACAATCGGCTGACGGCCGTTTATAAACAAACAAAAACAGAGGACGGCATGAAAAAAAAGATCCTGCTCATCCACAGCGGCGGCACCATCGGCATGACCCGCGACAGCCGCAGCGGCGTGCTGCGTCCGGACATGTTTTATGCCAGCCTGCTCAAGGTCATTCCCGAGATCTCGACCATAGCCGACATGGAAGTGGAAATCCCGTTTGTCCTGGACAGCGCCGAATTGAATTTTCAGCACTGGCAGAAACTGGCCGCCATCATCAAGGCCCATGTGGGAACAAGCGACGGGGTGGTGATCACCCACGGCACCGACACCCTGGCCTATACGGCCTCGGCCCTCTCCTACATGCTGCCCGACATCCCCATCCCCGTCATCCTGACCGGGGCGCAAAAACCCCTGAGCGAACTACGCAGCGACGCCCGCAATAACCTGATCAACGCCGTGGAACTGGCCACGGCAGCCATCCCCGAAATATGCATATTCTTTGATTACAAACTGATGCGCGGCAACCGCACCAGCAAGAGCCATATCAATTTTTTCGATGCCTTCGCTTCTCCCAATTATCCC
>SPCN01000234.1 GCA_004525465.1 Chrysiogenales bacterium
CGGTTTGCAGCCGAAGAGCGTCTGTTCGCCATCAGTCCGCGTTTGATCGATCCACGCGACGACAGTCAGGAAAAACTGTTCGCCTACCGCCGCAGCCGGGGTACGGTCGATCTGGTGGCGCCGCGACATTTTTCGCCGGAGCAGGAGCGTCCGATCCCCTACGGTACCGGCGGTGCGCTCTTCCTGCGCCGGGATGTTTTTCTTGCGCTGGGAGGGTTTCGCGAAATTTATGCGCCTTTTTATTGGGACGATCCCGATCTGGGCGTGCGGGCCTGGGCGGAAGGCTGGCGGACCATCTATTTCCCCGCCAGCCGTTTTTTTCATTTCCACTCCTCGCTTGTTGCCGCCTGGCATGACCGGCTTGCCGTGCGGCGCGTCTATGAGCGCAATCGCCTGCTGTTCATGCACATGAACCTTGGCGGGGCGGCGTGGCGGTTGAATTACGCGCTGTGGCTGCCCTTGCGGCTGGTCCGATCACTGCTGACCGACCGCGTGTTCTGGTTCGGCTGGCTCGATTTTCGCCGCCTGAAACGTCAAGTCCCGGCTGCCTGGCGCGGCCGCAGGAATCCGAACATCGACCGCTTTCTTATTTCTGTTGAAGGAATAAACGGGTAACCGAGTACCTCTTCCGCCCACTCTCAAAATGATCAATCGATTTTTACGGGTGACGAAGCGCCTTCATCTAAGTGCGGTAGGATCAACTATATGGGGGAATGGTTATGATTCCCGTTTGCGGTATACTGCGACCACGAAATCGCTGCTTAGCTCGCCGCAAGCCAACCAGGCGTCTTCTGCGGCGAAACAGATCTGCAGCCAGCGCCTGGAATTTTCGTCCGCCTGAAGGAAATTATGGGCGATCCCGGTAAAGAGAAGCTGCAGAACCGTCCCGCCAATCGGTTTCCACTCCAGTCGCGTGAACATTGCATCGAGACATGCGGGTATATCGCTCGAATGGGCGGCTTCGGTCGGGTCGCTACTAAGCATGAACAGTTTGCTGGGGCGGTGAATGCGGCGCTTGACTCTGTTGCTGTTCCACAACCGGCGATATTCCTCCGGTAACAGCGACAACAGGGCGGTTGTTCGGTGCATTTGCTCTTTTGTCCATTGGAAGCGATCGGGACCGATGTATTCATTTACTACGAGCAAACCACCGGGACACAGACAACGGTCGATGATAGACAGGATACGGGGGATCGGTGCCAAATGATGTAGCGATTGCTCGGCCAATACCACGTCGTATTGACCCTGCCCCTGTATTTGCCACACATCGCCCACTTGAAAATTGGCGATTCGGTCCAGTTGGCGAGCCCTGGCCGTGTTCCGGGCATGTTCGATGCGTGGAGCGGACATGTCGATGGCATCGATGCGGGAAAAACATCCTTCCTCGGCCCAGCGCAACTCCCGAGTTCCGGTACCGCATGCCAGCGACAAGGCGGTCAGGTTTGTACGTCCGCTCAGGTATGTAGCGGCGATATGGGCGGGTGGGTCCTTTTCTGCATCGCCGGAGACGAGAAGATTCCAGCGACGCTTTACGTCCGGTATTGACCACCAATTGGTCGGCGGTGATTCGACATGCCGCCAGTTGGCTTGAGTTCTGTCTCGGCTGGACTGCGGCCAATAAAGGCGCAATCTTTCCCGGTCCCGGCGGAGCAGGGCGTGAACGAAACCGGTCAAGTCATGAATGTTGATCCAGTTGCCTAACATCGCTATCCTCATGGACCGGCAAATCACCATGCCGGAAATGCGCCAATCGTTGATTCCATGCAGCCGGCAGCAGGCTTTGCAGCAGGATGCGGTAATTTTTCAACCGCCCCGGGCACTCGGCGATGGATATGGCAGACAGTTTCAGGCGCGTGGCGATCTTTGCGTGCGGATTCATCAGCGCATAGTATGCGGCTTCATGCGCCAGCCGCCGCAATGCAGCAAGAACTTCGCTTTCATGGGATAGAATACGCCGCGGGTCTTCTCTCTGCATTTTTTGCAACTCGCGGCGAACCACCTGGAAGTGCCGGTGTACCTGGAGAAAACGTCCGCCAAGCAGGCCGCTGATAGCTTCTTCGCGTATGCGATAAAAAATCAGTGGCCGGTAAATGATCCCCAGTCGAATGGAGTCGGCCAAACGAAGGAATAAGTCGAACTCTTGGGCGCCTTCAAGTTGTTCGTCGAAACGTGTGAGTACCAGCAGCTCGCGCCGGATCAAGACCGTGGACAGAGTGATGAAGCAGCCTCGGCGCAGCAGTTCCACCTTGAAGTCGAAAATTTGTGATGGAATTTCCTGAAACAACTCTTTACGACCATGAAGCTCTGCGGCGCAGGCGATGAAATTGTATTGCGGATCGGAATTTGCCAACTTGAGCTGCATGGCCAGCTTGGTCGGTTGCCAGACATCGTCGCCGTCGAGAAAGGCGATCCAATGGCCGCGCGCCGCAGCGATTCCGGCGTTGCGCGCTGCCGCGGCTCCGCCATGTTCCAGGGAAATGGCCTGAACGCATTCCGGTGCCTGCCGTTGATAGCGGGCAATGATTTCGCGGCTGCGGTCGGTCGAGCCGTCATCGACCAGGATGATCTCGAAGTCCCGGCAGGATTGGTTCAGCACCGAATCGACGGCTTCGCCGAGGTAGGCTTCCAGGTTGAATACGGGAATGACAACCGAAACCAGCGGTTTTTTGCTCATTTTTGTGCCACCACCAGCAGGGAACCACGGCTCGTCTTCAGGAGAACCGATAACCGGGCCAGCAATTTTAAAATTGGCATCAGGCTGATTTTCATATGCCAATGGCTGTCTGTCAAGCGGTCCAATTCCCAGGCCAGGCTCCCAAGCCAGCCAAATGTGTATTGGGCATGGCATATGGAAAAACCGCTTCGGGTCAGCAGCAGTGTCAGTTCGGGCAGAGAATACTGTTCACCTACATGTTCGTGATCAGCCCAGTTGTCGAAGCGACGGAAAAAACGGTCCGGAAATATTCTTTGGTCCAAGGTATCGCTCGGCATATGCAAAAATAGATATCCTCCGTCCTTCAACTCGCGGTGGAAGTGACGCATGACTTGCTGGTTGCCGCGAATGTGTTCCAGCACGTCGATGCTGTAAATGAAATCGAATTCCTCCTTTCCCGCCAGTTGGAGCAGGTCCCCCTGGACCCTGGACAGATTGGCGGGAGCCCCGTCTGGCAACGTTCCATGCTTCAGGTCTAATGCCCGGATCTCGGCCCAGGGACATGCGTTGGCGATCTCCAAAGAGTATGAACCTTCTCCGCAGCCGGCATCGAGGATGTGCTGAAATTACCGCAAGGGCAGCCGTTGGTATTGGCGGCGGAAATGCAAACCGCGGACATACTGGCCGATATGCACGGGGCGGAAGCAGGTGGCGCGGATGAAGGAACGCTTTGCAGCAGTAAGTTTGCCTCTAATTGACATAAACATCCAGAATGTCGAAGTATTTCGACTCCAAGCGCGGAATTTCCTTTTTCACGTCGTGGAACGCTTCGATGAAGCGGCGTCCTTCCGTGCCCATGCGTGACCAGCATTGCTGATCCGTCAGCAGGGAGATTATGTTGGCGGCCAGTTCAGCGATTTCGCGTTCGCTGCTCAGCAGGGCGCTTTGTCCCGGGACGACAACGTTGGGGATGTCGGCGTGGCGGGTGCTTAAGACCGGCAGACCAAGGGCCTGGGCTTCCAGGATGGTGGTCGGTGCGCCGCCCTCGCTGTCGCCGTCGGCGGCGGTGATGCTCGGATGCAGGAACAGGTCGGCGTTTTGCATTTGTTTCAGGTAGTCGTTGTAGTTTAGAAAACCAAGAAGGCGAACATATGCACCCATCTCGTGGTCTTGAATGAAGCATTCGATTTCCGGCTTCAACGGTCCGTCGCCGATGATACGGAATTCAAAAACGGGATGCGTTTTATGGACGTCGAGCAGCGCCTGCAAGGCGATCAGCAGTCCTTTTTTTTCGACGAAGCGGCCGCTGAATACAATGACGACCGTTTCCCCTTTTTTTTTTGGAAGACGCGTGCGGAAAGGCAGGCCTTTCACGGGGATAGCGA
>SPCN01000466.1 GCA_004525465.1 Chrysiogenales bacterium
ACGATCACCGTCTCGTTTGTAAGCTGGAGCGTGACGCTGCCGATCGCCGCGGTCGTCGCCGGGACCTATGCCCTGGGCATGGTCAGCGGCGGCAGCTTGCTGGCCTTCCTGCGCTGGACCCTTAAACGGGCAAAAAAAACCGGGTAAAGGTTATTTTTTCTTTCGCTCATTGCCGCGAAGCGCAATAGGAAATCAGCATCCATTTGACAAGCCGGCCGCAACGCCGGAAATCTCCGCTAGTGATTGGGCATGGTTATCTTGATGGCATAAGCGCCGCTGCCGTTGCGCATGGCGTAGACGCGGACCTCGTATTCTCCCGGTCCGGCGATGGTGTAAACCAGCGCTTTTTCGTCCCCGGTCGGGTACTGGGCATCCCACTCGGCGATCACGGCGCCGGTCGAGACCTCCACCAGCTTGAGCAGGGGCGAGAATGCTTCCGTCATGATCTCGACCCGGACGCGGTCCAGCGGCCGCGCTGCGAATGTGTAGGCGTCGTAGGCCAGGTTGCCATGATTGGGATCGGTGCTGTCACCTGGTTCGATTGTGCCGGTCTTTTCGATCAGCACCTTGCCGCCGGCCTCTTCCCCGCTGTTGCCAGCGGCCTTGGCATCGCCTTTTGCGCCGCAGGCATACAGGACAAAAGTAAAGCAGGCGGCCATAACAACGAAGCTCACGCGAAAAAGCGCCAGGGAACCCTGCCGCTTAAGTCCGGATATCATTACTGGTTTTCTCTTCATAATTCAATATTAATGAAGACAGGAAGAATTGTCAAAAAACGGCTGAGCAGGACGGATCAGGCAAATGCTGACAGAGTCAACCGCAAATTGTCAGCGCATCAGCTTCAGACCCTGGCAAAATCTATAAAGCCCTTTTCCACGTCGGTGGCAAGCAGTCTGACGCGCAGGCGGTCACCGACTTTGACCTTGTGGCTGCCGCGCACCAGTTTGCCTTCCACGGGCGGATTTTTGATCCGCACCCATATCCCCTTATCGGAACTTCCCGTGACCAGTGCGGAAAAAAGGCAGCCTTTTTTGTCTTCCAGAAGTTCGGCAGCCGCGCATTTTTTCACCTGGCGTTCCACTTTGTTGGCCGCGTCTTCCTGCTGGGTGCAGTGCCGGGCCAGGGACTGAAGTTCAGGCAATGAATAAACGTTTTTGGACGGACCGCTAAGCGCGGCCTTGAGCAGGCGCTGGGTCAGCAGGTCGGGATAGCGCCGGTTGGGGGCGGTGGAATGGGCATAATGATTCAAGGCCAGGCCGAAATGGCCTTCAGGGATCCTGCCGCCGGGAAGGACATGATATTCGCCGCGGCCGATCAACTTGATCACGGCCAGCGAGAGGTCGGCAAAGGCGTCCGGCTTGGCCTGGCGCGCTTTGCGCAAAAAAGCTGACAGAGCCTTGGCGTCGGGATCCGTGGGCAAACGCGAGTGATAGGAGGCGGCCAACTCGACGATCCTCGGCCAACGCTCGGGTTCGCGGACCACCCGGCTGAAAACCGGCAAGTCCCTGGCGGCCAAAAAAGCAGCCGTTGACTGGTTGCAGGCCACCATCAATTCCTCGATGATCCTTTCGGCCCGGTTCTGGCGGCGACTGACGATCCGTTTCACCCGGCCGTTGGCCGCCATTTCGATCCGGGTATCCAAAGTCGAAAACTCCAAAGCCCCGGCAGCCATGCGCACCCGGCGCAGCATCCGGGCCAGGCGATCCTGCAATTCCAGCTGCAAGCGCAACTCTTTTTCCCGGGCCAGCGCTTCGGGAGCCCTGGCCTTTTCCTCCAACCAGCCGGCAACGGCGTCGTAGCAAAGCTTGGCCTTGTTTTTGACCAGGGCCGGAAAAATCCGGCTGCCGGAAATTTGACCGCCCCGGGAGATGCGTACTTCCACCACCATGGCGCGACGGCTTTTTCCCTGCAGCAGCGAAGTCAGATCAAAGGACAGCCGATCGGGCAGCATGGGGAAATTTTTTACGCCGGTATACACGGATGTGGTATTGACCCTGGCGGCCTGATCGATGGGGGAATGGTCAGCGACGAAAATATCGACATCGGCCACGGCCACCAGCAGCCGGTATTCATTGTCCTCTAAAAATACGACTTCCA
>SPCN01000461.1 GCA_004525465.1 Chrysiogenales bacterium
AAGCCTGATCCAGAAATACAAGGAAATGGAGCTGATCAGCGAAGATGCCAGTGAACGGTATCGTGTAATTGAAAAGATCGGCGAAGGCGGCATGGGTGTGGTGTTCAAGGCCGAGGACACTGTCCTGAAGCGGGTGGTGGCCTTGAAAATATTGAACAAAACCCTGGTCACCGACAAGCGCAACCTGGAGCGTTTTTTTTCAGAAGCGCGTTCCACGGCGTCGCTAACCCAGGCCAACATCGTCACCGTTTACGACGTGGGCCAGATCAAGGACGATTACTTCATCTCCATGGAATACATTGAAGGCGAAAACTTCATGAACCTCATCCGCCGCAAAAAGGATTTTTCCCCGTCGCAGATCGTGTTCATCGCCATCAAGCTTTTCAAAGCACTGGATTATTCCCATCGCAAGGGCATCATTCACCGTGATATCAAGCCGCATAACATCATGATCACCAAGCAAAAAGAGATCAAGATTATGGATTTCGGCCTGGCCGTGATCCTCGGCGACCAGAAAAAGGGCGAAAGCGGCGTTATCACCGGCACCCCCTATTACATGTCCCCGGAGCAGATCCAGGGCATCCCGGTCGACCACCGCACCGACATCTATTCATCCGGGACCACATTGTTTCACCTGACCACCGGGCACGTCCCCTTCAAGGGTGAAAATATTTTTTACCAGCACCTGTTCGACCCGGTACCGCCGATCAAGAAATACCGCAGCGATGTTCCGGAAAAATTATGTTATATCATCGAGAAATGCATGGAAAAGAAGCGCGAACAAAGGTTTCAAAGCGCCATGGAAGTACTGAACGAGATGAAGACCATCAAAATATAAGGAGTAGAAAATGGATTTTGCCCTGAACGAAGAACACCTGGCCTTCAAGGAGGAGACCCACAAATTCGCTGAAAAGGAAATGCGCCCCAACGCCAGGGAATTCGATGAAAAAAATGAATTTCCTTTCGAAATCATGCAAAAGGCCTTCGCTGCCGGCTTTCTCACTTCGGGCATCCCGTCTGAATACAATGGGGCCGGTCTGTCATCGCTGATCAACGCCCTCATCTGCGAGGAACTGGCCTGGGGCTGCGCCGGCATGTACACATCCATCATGGCCAATACCCTGGCCACCACCCCCATCGTCTTGTTCGGCAGTGATGAACAGAAAAAGAAATTCCTGGAGCCGATGACCCAGAAAATGTCCTTCGCCTGCTTCGCCTTGACCGAAAAGGAGGCCGGTTCCGACAACTCAGCCATTCAGACCACGGCCGTGCGCCAGGGCGATCAATACGTGATCAACGGTTCCAAGACATTCATCACCAACGCCGGCGTTTCCCAGCTGGGCGTGATATTCGCCTCTACTGACAAGAGCCGCGGCGCCCGCGGCCTGTCCGCATTCATCGTACCCATGGACCTGCCCGGCATATCCGTCGGCAAGCATGAAAACAAAATGGGGCACCGGGCTTCCAACACCGCCGAGATCTACTTCGACGAGGTCAAGGTTCCGGCCGCAAACCTTTTGAAACGGGAAGGCTTTGGATTCATCATCGCCATGAAAACCCTGGACTACGCACGTCCGGCCGTGGGCGCGGGCGGAGTGGGATTGGCCCGCGCCGCCTTTGAGGAAGCCCTCCATTATTCCCAGAATCGTGTGCAATTCGGCCGGCCCATTGCGTCATTTCAGCACAACGCCTTCAAACTGGCGGAAATGGCCACCGAGATCGATGCGGCACGGTTGATGGTTTACCGCTCGGCCTGGATGCTGGACAACGGCCTGAAGGCCTCCAAGGAATCGGCCATGGCCAAAGTCATGGCCACCGACGTGGCCATGAAGGTTACAGTCGACGCCGTCCAGCTTTTCGGCGGCTACGGCTACATGAAGGAATATCCAGTTGAAAAAATGATGCGCGACGCCAAACTGCTGCAAATTTACGAAGGCACCAACGAGATCCAAAAACACGTCATTTCGCTGGAATTGCTGGGGTCGGTAAAAAACATCGGCTGAAGTGATGAACCGGCAATTCGATGTCATCGTCATCGGCGGTGGCATCATCGGTCTGGCCTCCGCTTACCACTTGAGCAGGCGCGGACAAAGGGTGCTGGTCCTGGAGAAAAAATATCCCGG
>SPCN01000434.1 GCA_004525465.1 Chrysiogenales bacterium
CCGCCGGTTTGATGACTGCCGCCGGGCTGGCCCTGATCGACCCGGCCCTGCTCCGCCGCCAGCCGATACCAAGGCCAGCCAGACCGCCTGAAGTCCAGTCTATTCCTCCTTATATCCGTGCCGCTCTGAAAAACGATCAACAAGCCGCTGTTTTCTTTGCCAGTCTGGCGCCCTCGTATCGCCGCCTGTACGTGAATTGGGTGGACAGTGCAAAAAGGGAAGAGACGAAGCAGCGCCGGCTGGCTGAAATGCTTGCCACCCTGCGTGCCAGGCGCAAGCTGGGTATGAAATGAAACCGCAATGCTCATCGAAACCGATATCCATAACAGGGGAAAAAACAATGCATAAATTTAAAAGTTGGGCAATAATGTTGGCTTTGTTGCTTTTGGCGAACCATGAAATAGGCATGGACCGGGAGAAAACGGAACGACCGGTCGCCGATGTTTTCGAGGTCATGGACAAGGTCGCCGAGTTGAGCGTGCTTCCATTTTGGCCCGGTTTCGACACGAAAAAAATTCCAGTGGCGGTTTTTGACGGTTTGAATACCTATTGTTTCAATGCCGGTGAAAAGCCCGACGGATTTTCCCCCCTGCCAAAAAAAAAGGGAGTGTTCTTTTTTGCCGGGCAGCATGCGAACGTTCGCGGCAACTCCGTGACACGATTGGCTGACCACTGGACGGCCACCAGCGTGCTGAGCGATCACTCGCGCCGCAGCAAAGAAAAATACAGCATCCGCGACATGGCAGGGATCATCATTCACGAGCAATTCCACATTTTTCAAAGGAGCCAGCACCCCGATTGGCGGCAGAATGACGGGCTGCTTTTATTTTATCCCGCCGAAACCAACGAGACACTCATGCTTAGAAGGATTGAGAAGGAAGCATTCAAACGGGCGGTCGGCGCAACCAGCAAAGACCACACGGCGGGGTGGGCCAAAGAAGCTCTGCGCTACCGTGAACAAAGATTACGCAAGCTGGAGACGGTCTTCGGTCTTTATGAAAAAGAATTGCAGAGGACCGAGGGACTATCGGATTACATCGAGAAAATAGCCCGCGCCACGGCCCCGCTCAGTGCGTCATCGATCACCAATCTCATTGCCCCGGCCGGGATCCGGGACCTGGGCTATGTTGAAGGCCGCTGGATCGCCATGATCCTGGATAGGCTGGAGCCCGATTGGAAACTCGCCTTGGAAAACGACGACACCCGGTATCTGGAAGATATATTAATCGCGGCGGCCGGCAAATTCAGCGCTGTGATCGACGGCTTCACCGAAAAAGAGGCCCTTGAATTCAAATCGGCGGCGGAGGCCGATTTCAGGGCCTGGGAGTGCGCAAAAAATCAACAGCTTGAAAAGTTCCAGCAACAACCCGGCTTGAAGGTTGAGATTGTTTCTACGGCAAACCCTCTGCGAATCAGGATATTCGAGCCCCTGGAAATCGAAACACTACCAGGACGAGGCGTGTATCACAAAAAAATATTTTCGGCCCATAATGACGGGAGCAGTTTAAAAATTCTCGATCAGCCCTGCATCACATATTTTGACGACTCGTTCAGGGTGGTCAAGCTTATTTTGAATGGCTTGGCCGCCGACCCGGAAATCGATGAAAAGGGAAATACACTCAGCCTGACTTCCGAAAACGTCACACTGCAAATTCATTATGCCAAAATCGTTCGCGGGCAGAACTGCATCCTACTGGAACTGTAACAAAAATTTTGGTGCTCCCTGTCCCAGACAGTTTTTTATGGATGTGAAGGAATCTCAAGAACAAGGAAAGTTGTATGGTAATCATGCTTCCTGTTTCAAATCGCGTTGGAATCGGTTACAATCCCAATTACAAGAACGTCATGATGGAAGCGGGTGAAGTATGACAGCCAACCAAGACCACAAAAAAGCATGCAGCAGGCTGCAGGCCGAGAGAATCATCAAGAATCTGAAAAAAAGGGGCATGGACGGCCTCTTCTGCGAGACGTCCGCCAAGGCGGTGGAAGCGATCTGCGGCATGATCCCGGCCGGAGCGCTGGTCGGCATGGGCGGATCGGAAACCATCCTGGAATCGGGGCTGATCGACGCCCTGCGCCGGCTGGACATCCGTTTGCTCGACCGCTACAAGGAAGGGGTCAGCCGCGAAGATGTCGACGAAATGCGCCGCCAGGGGCTGTCGGCCGATGTTTTCATCTGCAGCAGCAACGCCGTCACGGCCGACGGCAAGCTGGTCAACATGGACGGCACCGGCAACCGGGTGGCGGCGCTGA
>SPCN01000076.1 GCA_004525465.1 Chrysiogenales bacterium
CTTGACGGCCAGCAGCTCACCTCTAACCTTGCTGCCGTCGGTCATGGTCACTTCCACCGTCGCTCCCCGCCGCTCCCGGCTCGCGTGCAATGGAGACAGGAAAAAGAAAATGAAAAAAACACCGACCGCAGCCGTAATCGTCCGATGTCTTCCTTTATTAATGTTCATGAATGCCTCCAGCCATTGGAACACAGGGAACCGTAAAAAGCGTCACCTTGGGAAAAGACAGGCCTGCGGAATTTCCCCTGCGGAGCCGTTTAATCGATCCGGCCGATTTTCAAGGATGAACGTCATTTTTCAATAGAAGAATCGCCAAGTTAATATCGGGCATGCTTTTGCAAATAGCGCAAACTCGCCTCGATATCAGCCGGTGATTGTCTTTCAATGGACATCTTTTTTGACAAGCTCAGGATCGCACCGACTCCGCCGCCGATTACCGTGGTGACGCACGGAATGATCAAGCCCATGAGGGCATATGGGGTCAGTTGGCACGGATCATTGGTCCGGGCGGACTGAGAGGCGTAGATGCCGAAACCCACTAACGCCCCCGCGGTTAATCCGTTGACCATGCCAAGAACAACCAGGGATCTCTTTTTAAGCCTTATTTCCGACACTTGTTCAATATTCACGGTGAATCCCCGGTCTATGGACTTGTCATGGATGATCAGATCGTGGCCCTTCACGGCCAGCAGCTCGCCCTTAATCTTGCTGCCGTCGGTCATGGTCACCACGACCGTTGATCCCCGCCGCTCCCGGACGGCTTGCAATGGGATATGAATGAAGAAAATTATTAAAATAATACCCCCTACTGCCATTGTGTAATGCTTGTTTTTAAAAATGTTCATTGTCAACTCCTGCCACTGAAACACCAGGATCCGATGAAAGTGTCACATTCGGGGGAATACATTTCTTTGGGTCAGCGGCCCCGTGTAAACAGTCCCAGGTTCAAGCAAATGCCGAAATATTGATTGGAAGAAGTAAGAAAAGCGAAGCCATGGATACCCAGGCTGACTCCACTCCTTCTTGAGAGTAATCCCAGGATCTTGATATCGATCGGCAAACCAAAACTCTGGTAAAACGTCGAATAGCCTAAGCCGCTTGCGATCGAGAAAATAGAACTGTCATCTATGTAAGCCCGGCCATAGAGCAGGCTGAGATCATTCCCATTCGTATGCGGATAAAAAGAGGCGCTTACAGCGCGGGCACCAAAAAAATGATGATCTTTAATATAAGATATCCCGAAACCTGTGCCCATTGTGCTGCCTCTATATCCCCTGAAATGATAAGGGGCGATGCCCAGGCTCAAACTCATCATGAACACAGGATCTGAATCACGGGCATTGTCGCTCAATTCCTGGTCGCCCGAGGCCGGCAGTGGTAATTGCACCAAGGTAATAAAAATCACAAAGGCCAATGCCTTCAAAATAAATTTATCGCTTTTTGAAATATTCATTCATGCCTCCAAGCACTCGAACACCGTGACCCGGGCCAGTCGTCACCCCTATGAATTTTTTCGGACAGACCAGCAAAGAAGTGACTACTATACTTTTCGTTTGTGTTATACTGGGCATGAGAGGAATCAAGGAAAATCCGCATAATGGATGCCGGGGACAGCAAAATCGACGTCGAGCAGCTTTACCGCCGCTACGCCCCCATGGTGCTGCGGCGCTGCCGCCGCCTCCTGCAGAACGAAGAGCTGGCGGTCGACGCCATGCAGGACGTCTTCGTGCGGCTGCTGGCGCACCGGGAACGGCTGCACGGCCGCTATCCATCCAGCCTCCTCTACCGCATGGCCACCAACGTCTGCCTGAACATCATCCGCGACCGGAAATCAAGCCGGACCGATGCCGACAAGGATGTCCTGAATCGCATCGCCTGCTGCGCCGAGCAGGAGACCCGCACGCTGGCCGGCATCATACTCGAGCGCCTCTTCGGCCGCGAGAAGCCTTCCACCCGGGAGATGGCCGTGCTCCATTTCGTCGACGGCATGACCTACCGCGAAGTGGCCCGCGAAACCAACCTCTCGGTTTCGGGAGTGAGAAAACGGCTGCGCGAATTCCGGGCGCGCGCCCTGAAATCCCAGGAGGGATAATGTGAGCAAGGAAAAGCATGTGCCGGAATGGCTGCTGGAGCGATACCTGCTGGACGAATTGCCGCGAAAAAAACGCAAATTATTGGAAGAACAGCTGAAAAGGGATCCGGCCCTGCGCGCCGAACTGGAAAAATTGCGCCTTTCCGACCGGCAGATCCTCAGCACCTACCCCGCCGAACGGGTGATCCCGGAAATCTTGAGAAGGGCGGCGCTGACCAGGCGGCAGCCGGCGGCACCCCGCCCCTGGCGCCTGGCCTGGATAGCGATGCCGGCAGCGGCGTTGCTCCTGTTCCTGCTGGTCATCCTGCCGCCGGTCCTGCAGCGGCGCCTGGCCGTTTCCGAAAATTCGCGACCGGAAGACTATATCGGCACCAAAGGCGGCGCACCCGCCTCGGCTCCCGGCCTGCAGCTCTTCCGCAAGAGCGGCGGCGGGGAAGAGATCCTGCGCAACGGCGCGGCCGCCCGGGCCGGGGATTTCCTCCAACTCGCCTATTTCGCAGGGCAGCAGACCCATGGCGTGATCCTCTCCATCGACGGCTGGGGTACTGTCACCCTTCATTTCCCAAGAAAGCCGGAAGATGATACGGCATTGACAAGAAGACGCAAGGTATTCCTGCCCCAGGCCTATGAACTGGACCAGTCGCCCCGCTTTGAACGCTTCTTCTTCATCACCGCCAGGGAACCGCTGTCCACGGCCGCGATCATGGAAAAGGCCGGTGAATTGGCCGCCGATCCGGACAAGGCCCTGGCCGGACGGCTGGATCTGCCCGCACGTTTCGGACAGTTTTCCCTGCTGGTCCGCAAGTGAGGTTGCGCATGAAGCGCCTGGCCCTGGCTCTCCTCTTAAGCGTCCTGCTGTCCGCACCGGCCTGGCCGTTCAGCGGCAGCCAGGCATCCGGGAAAGACGCGATCCGGCGCCTGGCACTGGTCATCGGCGCCAACGACGGCGGCCCGGGTCGCGAGAAGCTGCGCTATGCCGTTTCCGACGCCAAGGCCATGATCCGGGTCCTGGAGAACCTGGGCGGCGTTTCTGCCGACGACAGCCGCCTGCTGGTGGAACCCAACCGGGAAACGCTGCTCTGGGAGACCGGGCGGCTGCGGGAACGGATCGCGCGCCTGCGGCCTGAGCAAAGCCGGCTGGAAGTGTTCATCTACTATTCCGGCCACTCCGACGAGGATAGCATTTTGCTCGGCCGCGAAAAGGTATCCTACCGGGAGCTGCGCGGCCAGCTGCAGGAGCTCGCCGCCGACGTGCGCATCGCCATCCTCGACTCCTGCGCCTCGGGAGCCTTCATCCGCGCCAAGGGCGGCCAAAAGCGGCCGGCGTTCATTTTCGACGCCGCCTACGATATGAAGGGATTCGCGATCATGACCTCCAGTTCTGCCGATGAGGTCTCGCAGGAATCCGACCGCTTCCGCGGATCCTTTTTTACCCATTACCTGATCAGCGGACTGCACGGAGCTGCCGACATCTCCGGGGACGGCCGCGTCACCTTGAGCGAAGCCTACCAATATGCTTTCGCAGAAACCCTGCGCCAGACCGAAAAGACGGTCGGCGGACCGCAGCATCCCAGCTACAACATCCAGATGTCCGGAACCGGCGATGTCGTGATCACCGACGTCCGCAAAAGCGCTTCGCTCCTGCGCCTCGGCCGCGGCGTGGCCGGCAGGATATTCATCCACGGCCAGGGCAATGTCCTGGTCATGGAATTCCTGAAAGCAGCCGACATGGAATTGTCCCTGGGGCTGGACAAAGGGCGCTACCGGCTCATCGCCGTAACCGACAACGACATCCGCGAAGCGGAAGTGGAACTGGCGGCCGGCGAAAGCAGGGAATTGGCCGACGAACAGTTCAGCCGGACGGAGATCATCGACGCCATCGCCCGCGGCGACCAGGCGATCAAGCGCGAAGGCTGGAAAAACACAAAAAAACCGCTGAAGTTCTTCATCGGTTTTTACGGCAAGTTGTCGCGTTATGAAGGCCATTGGTCGTTCATGCCCGGCATGCAATTCGGCGTGGCCCTGAACCGGTCCCTGGCGCTCGGCCTGTCCGGATTCGGCAAAACGGCACCGGAAAGCACCAGCCGGCCCCCCTTCTGGGGACTGAACATCGACTACACATTCCTGGAAAAAAGCCGGCTCAGCTTCCGGCTCAGGACCATCACCGGTTTCATGTACAAGAGCAAGGAAGACGAACTGGCCAAAAAAATGTCGCTGGTGGTGGAACCTGGAGCCGGCCTGGCCTGGGAACTCAGCCGGCAGTTGAAGATCGTCAGTCAGTTCAGCCTCGATTTTGTCAATGGCACCAATGACAACCTGCGCAGGTTTTCATGGGGGCTGGGCCTGGAATTTTGCAAACAATGACCGCAGGGATCAATTTGGAGGTCACATGAAAAAGATACTGGCACTGACACTGATCGCGGCCAGCGCCTTGGCACTGCCAGCCATGGACGAATCGTTCGCCAAGGGCCAGCTGTTCATTTCCGCCTATGCCGGTTTTGTGCCGGCAGCTGCCAACAACTGGGATGTCATGTACAACCTCTGCTTCGAAAGCGCCATCAGCCGCGACGTCAGCCTCGGCTTCGCCTATTCCCAGAAACAGTCGCACGCCGGCGAAAACCAGGACCGGCTGGCCATTCCCTTTCCGGCTCGCACAACAGAAACGGATGAATTGACGTATGCCAATATCACTACCCGCTTATTTTGCCTGGAGGGAAAATACCATTTCGCATTCACTCGCCTGCGGCGGCTCGATCTCTTTTGCGGAGCCGGGTTGGGGCTCGAACTTAACAAGGACAATTCGCTCCATTTCATCTATGCCAACCAGGAGCTGGTGATCACCTACACGGATAAGAACCATTACTACCTGGTGGCCAATTTTTTTGGCGGCGGCCAGTACTATTTCGCCGAGAACCTGGCCCTGGCGGCCAAAGCCGGCTACCAGTACAGCGGCATTTCCGGCTACGACGCGGTGTTGAGCCTGGGCATTACTTTCCGAATCAAATAAGTTCCGCTGACTTGACTCGTTCGCTGCGCTCAAGGCCGCCTGGGCCACTATGTCGACCGCCCGCACCGCATCCACTGCCCTAAGCTCAGGCTTGGGCAAAAGCGCCGATTATCTTTTTTTTCCGAGCACGTAATAATGGAAATGGGGCGGCACACCATGGGCTTCGATCAACGACTCTTCCAGTACCGCCAGCCGCGCGATCTCGTTCCGGCCTTCTTCCGTTTCATGCCAATTCGGCACGTTCAGCCGCTTGGGAGTCATGTAGGTCGTCTGGAAAAGCGGGAAAAGAATGGTTCCGCCGAAATGGCTCGTTTCCAAAACTGAAAAGTGATCCGTCAAGGCCTGGTGCAACTCTCCCGACCTGACGCTTTCAGACGAGTCTCCGCAAATTTTCCACAGACGATGGTAGTCTTCCCCCTTCACAATGCTGCGATCCAATACCAGACAGGCCGGCAATGCGCTTATGATTTCGTTCACCTGCTCGATGATTCTGCCTTCGTACCGCCATTGCGACGGGCCGATGAATTCATCGGCAAAGAGGGTTCCCGAAACGTTCAGGACATCGTTCAGCCGCGGAAAAATCTTTTCGAAATTACGCAAATGGTGGAAAAGTCCGACGGAAATGATCGTGTCAAAACGGCCCAGCCAGCGATAATCGTAATGGTTGGCGTCGGCGACGATGCAATGGTGGGGAACAGTGATACTATTTTGGACAAACAGGTCATTAAAACGCTGACATTCGACATGCGAAATATTCACGTATATGACTTCCGTCACGTCCTTTTTAGTCAAAGCCGCTTCGATGGCCATACCTTTGCCGTCACCAAAAGCCAGAATCCTGCCAAACGGCGTTTCACGCTTGGCGATTTGCCAAGTGTACCAACTCAAGGCGGCGTCTCCGGTGATACGCTTTAGATTTATTGCGCGGACCGCATTGAAATTCCACCAGTATTCACTCGCCTTTGCCGTTTCGATCTGATCCCAGACCCAGGCGGTTTTTCTTAAATTGAGAAGGTGGCTGCCGAGATAGCTTCTCAATTTTCGCGGCAACACTTTTCCCGCAAGCTTTCTTATGACCATGATTTCAATATCTCTCTGTGGCAATGATTATACTATTAAAAAAGGCATAATTCAAACCGCAAACCGGTCCTGTTTTTTTTCAAATTGACAAGCGCGTGGAATTCAAATAAAATGAATCACCATGAATACTCGCATCAAGATCATCTTTTTTTTCCTGTTTGTCGCCGGTGCGGCAGCCCCGGGGCTGTTCCCCCGGGACCGCGTTTCTCTGGAAAATTTCGAATTTCGCGGACGGAATTACTCCCTGGAGGCCGCTTTTTCTCCGGGACAAGCCGACCTGCTGCTGCGGGGAAAAACGACCGCTAAGCTGAGCACAGGGATGGGGGGTGAAAATATACTGTTGGGCGTTCGCGCCAGCGGCGAGAATTTCTATGTATTCTGGCTGAATTACCGCAACAAGACGATCCGCCTGGCCTATTACGACCACCAGCGCGGCCGCAGCCGGCTCATGCCCCTCTATGGCTTCACCTTCATCGGCTTTCCGGAAATCATCGTGGAGAACGGCCGATTGCGCGCCTTGCTTTTTTTGGCAAACCGTTCCGACAACGACGATATCTTTTATTACGATCTGGAGCAAAGTGCACTCACCCAGCTGACCGCAACGCCATATTCTGAAAAAAGGTTCTCCTGGAGCGAGGAATCCGGCCAACTCAGGATCGAAGCGCGCTCCTTGAAAAGGACTTGCAGTTACCGTTTCGATCCCTGCCTCGGGCAGAGCACCCTTGTTGAGGAAAAGATTTCCCGCCGCAGCCAGAAAAGAGAAAGCACCGCGGCGACCCCGGAGTACTACAACACCTTCATCGGCTTCGGCGACAGCATCACCTGGGGGCAGATCGAGGGCGTGCAGCGCCTCGACTTATGCTACCTCACCCAGATGCGCGACGTCTACCTGCCGGGCTATTACGGCCAGTCCGAGATGATTAACCTGGGCAATCCCGGAGAGCAGACCTTCGAAGGAGCCGAGCGTGTCAACCGCGACCTGGACCAGAATCCAGCTTTTTATTTTCTCTTGATGTTCGGGGTCAATGACATATGGAGAAAGGAATTCTCCCTGGCCAGCTCACTGGAAAACCTGGAATTCATCGTCGATGCCGCCCTGGAGCGCCGCATGCGCGTGATCGTCTCCACCTTGACGCCGCGCAAGGACATTTTTTCCAATTACCAGTATTACTGGGACAACCTGCACGCGCTCAGCTCCGGCATTCTCAGCCTGGCCGCCAAAAAAGGCACGGCCAGCATCGACACCCTGAAGGCGTTCATGGACAACACCCCCCCAGACGGCTGGAAGGATTTGCTCGAGGATCCCGGAACGGTCATTGTTGACGAAGTGCCGATAAAGGTCAAGGGCAACCATCCCAATGCGGCCGGGCATCACCTGATCGCCTCCCTTTTTGCCCCGGTCCTGGCCGCATTCCCGCCTCTCGCCCCCCACAACCTCGACGTGTTGAATCCCGCCAGCCAGGTTAATCGAAACGTATTCTGGGACGCCAACTACGAATCCGACTTCAGCTATTTCGAAATCGAATTCGGCTTCACTCCCAACGCATTGGACTACAACCTGACCACCGCGGCCAGCCACTACACGTTCAACCTTTTTCCCTTCCTGCCCCAGCTTTATTTCAGGCTGCGGACCGTTGACCGCGGCGAGCGGCACAGCGATTTCGTCACCCTGGAAACGGCTGCCGTCTCAAGTACGACCCAGCCGATTCAAAAAAAATAACCCCGGAACCGCCGGGAGCAAGCGAGGGTAAACAATAAAATGGCAGGCATCAGCAGAAACACAGCCTCCGCAGCGGAAGCCACGTACGACCTGATCATCATCGGCGGAGGCATATACGGGATCATGCTGGCCCTGGAAGCCGGCCGGCGCGGCAAACGTTCCTTGCTGCTGGAAAAAGACGACTTCGGCGGCGCCACCAGCCTGAACCATTTGCGCACGGTCCACGGCGGCCTGCGCTACCTGCAGTCGCTCGACCTGGCAAGGTTTTTCGAATCGGTCACCGAGCGGCGCTGGTTCCTGGCCAACTTCCCGGCCCTGGTCCAGGTCCTGCCCTGCCTGATGCCGCTTTACGGCCGCGGGCTCAAGCGGGCCAGCATCATGCGCGCCGGCCTGCTGCTTAACGATTGCATGGGGCTGAAGCGCAATGCCGGCGTCGCAGCCGATAAATGCCTGCCACCGGGGAAAGTTGTCAGCAAGCGTTTTACCCGTAAGGCTTTTCCCCAGGTTGACCCCAAGGACTTGCAAGCCGGCGCCCTGTGGTACGACGCCGCCGCCCCTGAACACCAACGCCTGCTGATGGAGATCCTGCGCTGGGCCTGTGCCCTGGGCGCAACCGCCCTCAACTATGTGCAGTGTGAAAATCTGCTCCTGCATCACGGCAAAGTGGGTGGAGTGCAGGCCTGTGACAGTCAAAGCGGCCAGAACTTTGAATTCCGCGCTGCCGTTGTCATCAATGCCGCCGGGCCCTGGTGCCGTCAGCTGGCCCAGAAATTCGACCGCGACTATCCCCGGCTTTTGCGCAACCGCCTGCTGCTTTTCAACATTCTCTTTAAAAAAAAAGCGCTGAGCCAATACGCCCTGGCCCTGGTTCCTCCCAACCGCCCCGACCACACCGATTTCGTTCATAACTGGAAGGGCCGCATGCTGGCCGGTACGGCCGAAATCCCCGTCGCGCCCGAAAATGAAAACCCCCAGCCGCAGCCCCAGGATATCGCGGATTTCATTGCCGACATGAACGATGCGGTTCCCGAGTTGCTGCTGAGCGAAAAAGACATCGAACATGTGTATGCCGGGATCCTGCCCGCCACGGCGACCGGCAAACTGTCCGAACGCGAAACAATCCTGGACCACGGCACCCAGGGTGGCCCGGCGGGCTTGTTCAGCGTCTCCGGAGTTAAATACACAACCTCGCGCCTGGTTGCGGAAAAAACCATGAAAAAAGTATTCCCTGGCTGCAAGGCTAAAAAAACGCCGCCGCCGGCAGC
>SPCN01000111.1 GCA_004525465.1 Chrysiogenales bacterium
CATCAAAAAAGGGCGCCGGCCCGATTTTTCGAACGCTGAGGATCCAAAAAAAGCCGAAGCGCTGTATTCCAGCTTCAATATCCTTCTAGCCAAGTTTGTGCCGGTCGCTCCGGGCGAATTCGGAGCCATGATGGATGTCCATCTGGTCAACAACGGCCCAGTTACCATCATTTTAGAGAAAACCAAAGACGAACTTGGTTGACGGTTTACGGTAGACGGCGTACGGCAACCGCAAGATGATGAACTAGATCATGCCATTGCATTTTGTGTTTTCCTACTACCGTCTGCCGTATGCCTGGGTAAAGGCGAGCCCCCCCCATGTAGCGGGGGGGGTGTTTTTTTAGGTGGGGGTTATGATTATATTAAGGGGGGAGAGATGGAAAGGCTAATTGATATTTGCATTTTTTGTTTTTTTATTTTCAGGTTTTTTTGCAGGAGTGCTTTTTTCCTCGTTGCCGCCGCTGTTTTTGTAGTCGGTAATATACCAGCCCTTGCCCTTGAACTGGAAAGAACTCAGTGAAATGATCTTTTTGGTTCTGCCCTGGCAATAGATGCACTTGCGGATTGGTTCAGCCGTGATGCTCTGCAGGGCCTCGAAAGTCTTGGCGCATTTTGAGCATCTGTATTCGTAAATCGGCATATCCATTTCCTCCGAATGATTTTGTATAACATACTTATTGTCAGCTGTCAATGATAAAATTAAAGAAACTTTCTTGGATTTGCCAGCGTCTTAATAGTTTGTAAGGACAATTGAATTTTATGAAGAAATATGCTATAAAATTACATTCAGTCCATTTTTTGCGAGGTTGTAATGTTTAAAAAACTGCCGTTACTGGTGATGATATTGTTGGCCGCCCAATTTTTGAGCGCCGATATCATCCAACAGATTCAAATTGAAGGCAACAAAAAGGTTTCCCGGGAAACCATTCAATTCTACTTGAAGTCACGTGAAGGCGGTGTTTATGACGCGCAAAAACTGAAGGATGATTTCCAGGCTTTGTGGGGAACAGGTTTTTTTCAAGATATCCGCATTGAATCGGAAAATGGCGACAGCGGAAAGATCGTGCGCCTCGTCCTGGTGGAAAATCCATTGATTTCTTCCGTTACTTACAAAACCGGAAAAAAAGTCAAGGAAAGTGATATTACCGAAAAACTGCAAAACAACAACATCATCCTGCAGGCTTTTTCTTATTACAGCCCGGCCAAGATCCGCAAGGTGAAAAAGATCATCACCGACATGCTGCTGGAGAAGGGCTACAACCAGGCAGCGGTTACCATCGATGAAAAGAAAGAAAACGACCAGATCGCTCTGACCATTCAGGTCAATTCGGGTTCCAAAACCAGGATCGCCAGAGTAGTGTTCCCCGGGCTTACCAAAAAATCGGTTTCTGCCGCTTTTTTAAGTCGGGGCATGAAGAACAACCAGACCCACAATATCATTTCCCATATCGGCGGCAAGGATGTCTACAATCATGAGAAGATAAACGAAGACCTGGAGGAGATCCGGCTGCGCTTGCAGCAAAAAGGCTATCTGGAGGCCAAGGTTGGAACTCCCGAATTCACTATGATCAACAAGAAAACCGTTTTCGGCAAGCTGCAGGAAATGCTCAGGATCAGCATCCCCGTGGAGCTTGGCCCGCGCTACCGGGTGGGAAACATTACCCTGGAAGGCAATAAGATCATTCGCAGTGATTTTTTAAAAAGCTTGATCACTATAAAAAGCGGTCAGGTCTACAACATCAAGAAGCGCAACAAGTTCATCGAGGAGATACAGAAATTCTATGGCGGCATCGGTTATTTTTATGCACAGGTCGTGCCGAGCGAAAATCTGGACCCGGTCAAGCAGACCGCAGATCTGACCATCAATATCCAGGAAAACGAAGTTGTTTACCTGGGCAAGCTCGAATTCACCGGTAACACCTTCACCAAAGACCATGTTATTCGCCGCGAATGGTTCCTGCGCGAAGGCCGGCGCTTGAACATCAACGCCTTGGAGGATTCCATCAAGCGCATGAAACAATTGGGCCTGGTCACCGTTGAAAAAATGCCCGATATCAAGGCTGATCCACAGGACCCGCAGAAAATAAACATCACCGCCGAGGTCAAGGAACTGAATCGGCAAATGATCAATTTCAATGTCGGCTACAGCGGTTATGAAGGCTGGTTCATCGCTTTGGGTTATTCGACCCAGAATTTCCTGGGTATGGGTGAATCGTTCACTCTGAACCTGCAGAGCGGCACCCGGGCCAAGAATTACCAGTTCGCTTTCGTTGAGCCTTATCTGTTCAATTTGCCGGCCAATTTCGGCATTGACGTCTTCAAAACCTCGTTTCGCTATCCGTATATGTATACCCAGGACAGCGTAGGCTTCAACATTTCCACTTCGGCCCGCTTCTGGAAATATTGGGGCTCATCTCTTATTTATGGTTTGCAAAATGTTTCGATAAGCGATATCTATGAAGATTATCAATTTATAAATTCTTATGCTTCTTATTATTATTCCGCGGGCAAGAGAAGAATTTCATCCCTTTCCCCCACCTTGTATTACTCCACAGTGGATTCGCCCATATTCCCCAGTTCCGGCAACAAATTCCTGGCCACTTACCGCTATTCCGGCGGTTTTCTCGGTGGGGACATCTATCTGCACAAACTGAAATTTGAGTTGGTCAGGTTCCAGCCCTTATGGAAAAGGCACGTACTGGGCATGCATGCCATGTATGAAGGCCTGGAGCCGTTCGGCGGCAAGGTGATTCCCTTTTATGAAAAATTTTTCCTTGGCGGCGAACGTTCCATTCGTGGTTTTGACATTTACAATCTCGGCCCCCGTGACAAGAACGGCAATGTTGTCGGCGGCAACAAATCTATTTTACTCAACTTTGAATACGCTATACCCCTGACCCAGCAATTTTCCTTTGTCTTTTTCTATGATATCGGCAACTCTTACGATGTCGGCATGCCCATAAATTTAAAAGATGTCTATTCGTCAGCGGGACTAGAACTGAAAATATTCGTGCCCATGCTCAACGTACCCTTCCGCCTGATCTTCGCCTACAATCCCAGAATCCTGAGAAGCGGGGACCAGCATTTTGTCTTTAAATTCGCCGTAGGACCGTCATTTTATTAAGCATAAAAAAAGGAGATTAACATGAAAAAAAACCTGTTTCTGATCTTTGCCCTGGTCGCATTGACCACGTTTGTTTTCGCTGAAGTCAAGATCGGCATTATCAACCCTCAGGAGGTTCTGCAGAATTCGCTCAAGGGCAAGGAAGCCATTGAAAGACTGAAATCCATGCAGCTTTCCAAGCAGAAAAGATATGAAGCCATGCAGAAAACGATCGATGCCCTGGAAAAAGAAACCATGTCTCCCGCTCTGAACCAGGAGGCCAAGGGCAGAAAAACGCAGGATTTGCAGAACAAGAGGATCGAGATCAAGCGCTTTACCGAAGACGCCCAGAAAGAGAGCATGGCCGCACAGCAAAAGGAATTCGAGGACATCCAACGCGACCTGATGCCCCTCATTGAAAAGATCGCCAAAGCTGATGGTTTTTCACTGATCCTGGACCTGAACACGGCCGGCGTAACGTATTTCGAGCCCGCTATCGACATCACAGACAAGGTTGTCAAGGCTTATGACTCGGCTGCGGCTGCTCCTAAATAATGAACCGAATCCTGACCCTGGAAGACATCAAAAAAATATTACCGCACCGGTATCCCTTCCTGCTGGTGGACCGGGTCACTGAAATCAACGGTGAAAAATCGATCAAAGGTTATAAAAATGTCACCGGCAACGAAGAATTTTTTTTGGGGCATTTTCCGGGCAATCCGGTCATGCCCGGGGTGCTGGTAATCGAAGCTCTGGCCCAATTGGGAGCCGTGCTTTTGATGCAGCGCTTTGTCGGCCAGAAGGTTTTCGCTTATTTTGCCGGTATTGACAAAGCCCGCTTTAAAAAGCCAGTTGTTCCCGGTGACCGGCTCGATATGGAGGCGCTGGTTTTGAGAGACCGGGGGAAATTTGCCGTGATCGAAGGCAAGGCTTTCGTCGACGGCCAAGTTGCCGCGGAAGCGATCCTGATGTGCATAGTGACGCAATGAACCAGCCGCTGATCCATCCCACTGCCGTAATCAGTCCCAAAGCCGAGTTGGGTCGGGGCGTTCAGGTAGATGCCTACGCGGTCATCGGCCCCGGGGTGAGCATCGGCGACAGCACTGTTATCAAGCACCATGCCACCATAGACCAAAACACGACAATCGGCAAGAATTGCCTGATCTTCCCATTCTCTTCCCTGGGCACAGATCCCCAGGATATCACCTTCAAGGGTGAAGATACTTTTGTCCACATCGGAGACAACAATATAATCAGGGAATTCACAACTATCAATCGCGGTACTCCCAAGGGCGGTGGCCATACCCGCCTCGGTGACGATAACTATTTGATGGCTTATGCCCATGTGGCCCATGATTGCCAGATCGGCAGCCATGTCATTTTGAGCAACGGCGCCACGCTGGCCGGCCATGTGGAGATCGATGATTACGTCGTGTTGAGCGCTTTTTGCGCGGTTCACCAATTCGTGCACATCGGCCGCAACGCCTATATCGGCGGCTACAGCATTGTTTGCCAGGACATTCTGCCTTTTGCCAAGGTGGCCCAAAGCCGTGAGTCCTTCAGCCTGTACGGACCGAATTCCATCGGCATGATGCGCAACGGTTTCAGCAGGGAGTTCATCGAGAACATCAAGGATATCTTCCGCATCGTCTACCGTTCGGACCTGAATACCACCCAGGCTGTCAAGAAGATTGGCGAGGATCACCCCGGCCTGAATGAGAGCCAGGTCATTATTGATTTCATCAGCAAAACCAAAAGAGGGATCTTAAAGAATTTCCGTTCTGATGACTGAACCAGTCGGAATAATCGCCGGGGAGTCTGTTCTGCCTCTGCTGAGTTGCCGCGAGGCGCAGCGCCAGGGGAAAAAGACCATTGTCGCCGCCGTGAAAGGCTTGGCGCTGCCCGAACTTGCCCGGGAAGCCGATGTCTGGGCTGAATTTTCTATCGGCCAGTTGGGTGGGGTTATCCGTTTTTTCAAGTGGAACGGTGTACGCCGGGCGCTGATGATCGGCCGGGTCAAGCACGCGGCCATTTTTTCCATTTGGACGATGGATGGAAAATTTTTACGGTTCCTGACCAAGGTCAAAGATAAAACCACCACTTCGTTGCTCGCCACCCTGGCCGATTTTTTTTCGAACGAAGGCATCGAAATCATGGATTCCACTTTTTTCCTGAAGGAATATTTACTGGAGGCAAAAAATTATACGCCGCAAATCCGCGTGAAGGACGCACTGGCCTGGGATATCGAATTCGCCTGGGAAAAAGCCTGGGGCATTGCTGCCCTGGATATCGGCCAGACCATATGCGTTAAAAACCGGGCCGTGGTGGCTGTTGAGGCCATGGAAGGCACCGACCGGACCATAACCAGAGCGGCAGAGATCGCCGGTCCGGGCCTGGTCGTAGCCAAGGTCAGCAGGCCGGGTCATGACATGCGTTTCGATGTGCCGGTAGTAGGGTTGAAGACCATGGGAATCCTTGAGGAATGCCGGGCGGCGGCTTTTGTGCTGGAAGCAAAAAAGACATTGATGCTGGACCAGGCCGACATGATCGAACGGGCCGGCAAAAAAAATATCGTTTTAATGGGGAAAACATGAGAATCGGAGTGATTGGGACCGGGGTAATGGGCAGCAATCATTTGCGGGTATTAGGTCAGCTGCCACAGTGGCGGATCACCTGCGCCGCGGATGTGAATCCTGAGAATTTGGAAAAGAACTGTCGCGGATTGGAAATCATCAAACTGGCCGATTACAGGCAGGCGCTGGAGCATGTGGACGCGGTCATGATATCGACCCCCACCCTTGAGCACTATCCGATCTGCCGGTTTTTCCTGGAGAACGGCAAGCATGTCCTGGTGGAAAAACCGATCAGCAAGACTCTGGCTGAAGCCGACCAGATGATCGCCCTGGCGGAGCAGAAACAACTGGTTCTGGCAGTGGGGCACCTGGAAAGATTCAACCCGGCGGTCGAATACGCCGGCCGCTTGGTGGAAAAACCCCGCTTCATTGAAATTCAGCGCCTTGGTTCCTTTTCACCGCGTTCACTGGATATCGACGTGATCATGGATCTGATGATACATGACCTGGACATCATCCTGCAGTGGGACCGCTCAGGCGTTAGAGAGGTCCGGGCCAGCGGCGTGCCGATCATTTCCAAAAAAATCGATATCGCCAATGTCCGGCTGGAATTTCATTCCGGTTTGGTGGCCAACCTGACCGCCAGTCGGGTTTCACAAGAGAAAACCCGTAAACTGCGCATTTTTCAGAACAACCTTTACATTTCCGTGGATTACAAAAAAAGAAGCGTGAAAATGTTCCAGCTGCGTGACGGGCAGATCCTGGAAGATATTCCGCAGATTGACGATGTGGAACCGCTTTACAATCTTTGGCAGAATTTTTATAAAACCGTTGCCGGCGCTGGTAATTTTAACGTGAGCGGCCATGACGGCCGGGCAGCGCTGCAGTTGGCTCTGTCCATCTTGGATCGCTTGCAAGCTGTCCTGGATGCTTGAGCCGTACATTCGCTTCCAGATCGAAAAAAAAATATTTCCCGGCATCTCCATCCTGGCCGCCAGCGGCGGAAAGATTCTCTATGACCGCCATTTCGGGCTTAAGACCGTTTGGCCCAAACCCCATCCTTTGCCAGCAGGAACGTTGTATGATCTGGCTTCACTGACCAAACCGCTGGTCAGCGCCTTCCTGGCCGTTTATCTGATCGAAAAAAAACAATTGCGGCTTGATGACGAGGTGCGCCGGTTTTTTCCGGCTTGCACCTTAAAGGTCACCTTGGAACAGCTGCTAACCCACAGCGCCGGTTTCAAGCCCTGGCATCCATTCTACTTGTATCGCCCCCTTGATGATCTCTCCCAAATTGCTGCGCTGCAAGGCGTTGCCCGGCCCGGGGCGCAGGTTTCCTACTCCGATATCGGTTATATTTTGCTGCGGCGGCTGCTGGAAGAAGTGTCCGGAAGCGGCTTCCGGGAACTTGCCCAGGCTGTGATCATAGACAGGCTCAAATTACGAGATACTTTTTTGCTGGTGCCGGCGGAAAAAAAA
>SPCN01000247.1 GCA_004525465.1 Chrysiogenales bacterium
GTCAACGATCAGGGCCAGGCTTTTTGCCTGCGGCGGAATGCCTTCAATGACCAGGCAGGGACTGGCATCCTCTCCCTCGCAGGTGAATTTTTTGGGTATCATTTCGTTGTTCCTGAAATCCGGGCTGGTTATCTTCATTTTCCCCTCCCCCGGCGCCTGGTTTCTCCCTGCGCAAAGCGCCAATAAAAAAATGCCGAACAGGATCAATCGGGTTGGTTTCATTTTGCGTCTGATTGTATATATTATAACTCAGTCAGAAGCTTGATAAAAGAAAAAGTCAATGGAAATTCGGGGACGCTGCTTGCAAATATGCATTGGGCATGATAGCTAGGCCCCCTGGGGATTAAAGTATCAAGAGATCACCCGGCCGCCCTGGTTCGCCGGCGTCGGAATGAACTCATGGGAATCGATGTGCTGACTAAAAAAAATGGAGATCATGATTGGTGCATCCAAACACGCACGGCCCCCATTCTTCCTCCCCTTGACGCAGTTTTGTCAATCGACCGGAAATCTGCTATCATTTCCCCATAATTCATCGGGACCAGGAGGCAAAGGATGACAAGACATGCTTTCAGATTGCGTTTGTTCGTTCTGGCCGTGGCCATCGTATTTTGCGCAACGGGCCTCGCTGCCCAGCAGCCGGACGCCAGGGACTGCAAGGACCACCCGCTCTTCAATCGCATGCCGGGATACTGGATCAGCGGCTGCAAATATGTCCAGTTCGACAGCCACGCCTTCCTGGTCGCGCCCGGGAAGAGAAGCAGCGTCGAGGGCCAGTTCTGGCAGGTCGTTTACAAGCCGGGCCGTGATCTGACCAGCAAGCCAAGCGAGCTGCAGATCATCCGCAACTTCGAGAGCGCCATCCAGCAGCAGGGCGGCACGGTTATGCACAGCGAGAAAGGCCGCTGCACGCTGAAGCTGGTACGTGACGGCAATGAAACATGGGTCGATCTGTCAGCCGATTTCACCGGCGGCTACCGGCTGGAGATCATCCAGAAGCAGGCCATGGCCCAGGACGTGGTCGCCGATGCCGCGGCCCTGGCCAAGGATATCCGCGCCAACGGCCACGCCGCGGTCTACGGCATCTACTTCGACACCGGCAAGTCGACCATCAAGCCCGAATCGGCCCAGGCCATCGCCGAGATCGCCAGGCTGCTGAAAGACGACCCGGGCATCAAGGTCTTCGTGGTCGGCCACACCGACAACGAGGGCAGCGTGGATGGCAACATCGCCCTTTCCCAGGCCCGCGGCGAAGCCGTCCTGCAGTGGCTGCTGCGCGAACACGGCATCGCCGCCGCCCGTCTGAGAGCGTACGGCTGCGGCCAGTTCGCGCCGGTGGCCAGCAACGACACGCCCGAAGGCAAGGCCAGGAACCGCCGGGTGGAGCTGGTCAAGCAATAGCGGCGGTGACTTTGTGACACGCAAGGCGTGACGGGAAAGAAAACAAGAAAGTATTTCCGGGCATTGGGGTCAGGTCTTGAATTACTGGTTTTAAGGAGCCTGCGATAAAAAAGATACGCTGATCGCCGCTGCGGCGTTATTTGTTGGACTCGAGCGTCGGCGTGAACGTCCAGGTCCAGCCGTCTTTTTTGTGGATCATGGATTTTTTGTCCTTGGATATGCGCAGGTTGTCCGACTCGGGCAGCGGCATGCCGAACATCACCGGCGACGGCACGACCAATTCAACGGGCTCGGTCTTGACCCTGGCCGGTACGGTTTTGAACTTGCCGGTGCAGAACTGTACCACTTCGGCCGCAGGGTACTTGGTTTGCACCTGCAGTTCGAGCACGCCGCCCAAGCCATCCTTGATGCCCAGGAGTTCGAAGTGCTCGTACTCGCCCTTGAGCTTCGGCGGCAGGCACTTGGGCTCATAGTCGCGCAGGTTGCTGAACGCTGATTTTTCGTTCAGGAAAACAGGCTGGCCCACCAGTTGCGACTCGGAAAGCTTCCATTTCAGGTCGATGGTGACACGGTCAGTCACATCGGCGTAGCCGATTGCATTTGCTCCGCCTATGACATTGGTTTGCGCCTGGTACACACCGACGATGTGATAGTGAATGACGTCGGCACTGCCCCAGCGCATCATGGCTTCCATATCCATCTGCTGTTCCGCCGCTGGGAGCTTCTGCCACATGCACAGAAAAACCAGGGCGATTATCATCCGCAATGATTTCATTTCGACCTCCTCGGAATGGGCAATGGAAATTATTCCGTCCTTGCTTGTATTCTGATCGCATTTACCAGCAGTGTCAATCAGAGGACATCGGGGTTTTAAAAACCTCAAGGGCATTAGGGTCAGGTCTTGAAATGACAGTTCTCTGTTTGATGGTATCAGGACATTCTGCGTCCATACAATTCATCATCAGCTTGGCTCAATAGACATTTGAGAAAGAATAATGATCGACCTGATAATTCAAGACCTGACCACAATTCTCTTAGTGCGACGGAATGAGTTAGCTGGGCTCACCTACATAGAGCTCGCGCAATTGCCGGAATTCTCAGCAATCAAGCAAAATTCGCTGGCCAAACTATATATGGATGCCAGGGAGCGGATGGCAGAGAATAAAGACTAAAGTAAAAAAGTGAAGCACCGTCCCTACTGTCTTGTTGAAAAACCATGATTAATTCTTTAAAATCACTGCATGAGAAAAATGCTAAAATCAATATTGGTATTTCTGTTGCTGCATGGATGCTTCAATTTGTCGCATGCTCAAGACAAGCCGTCGGATTTCGTGGATCAATTGCCTGAAATATTCACGGCGGTTTGTACCGCCGGCAATGCCGAAGTGCAGGCCTATGGTGGAAAACTTGGGACGTTTTCCCGGACGGTCCAGGCGCGGTTGGATTCACTGGCGGCGTTGAAGATCAAATCCCGCTCGGGGATGAAGGTCAAGGCGAATGCCGATACTTCGCAGCTGGAAAGGCAATTAAAAAAAACAGAAAAATTGATCTCAAAAACGGATTATTCCGTAAAATTCGACAAGGCGTTGCACACAGAAGCCGAAAAGATCATAGAGCAACGATTGGATGAGATCAATAAAAAGGCGGACGCTGCCAGCGACTACAGGGTGCTGGAGGCGCTGCTGGCTGAAACCAAACGGGTCCGGAGCGACTACTGCCAGGCCGCAAGCCCGCATTTTATCGAACTGCTGGTCGAGCAAAGGGCGATCCTGGAAAATGATGTAACGGCGATCGTCACGGCGGCTGACCTGTCGCAACAGATTCATTGCCGGACCCTGGGATTCATTTATTTTCCGGAATTGTCATACGAGAATGCCTATCTCCGTATTTTGGATCACCTGAAATATATGAATCTTCTGCTCAGTTTTTGTCCGGGTAACGAATGATCCACCAGCAGGCCTCTGGGGACGGTGCTGGTAATTTTGCAATTGGCATTTTGAAATAATTAAATGACATGGGCCGGACTGATTTCGAGGGGCATTTCATCTTTGCGTGGGCTACGGGCACGGGCGGAAGGAAGGCTCCGGGGTCAGGTCTCAAAAATAGAAATTAACAATTCATTTTTTCGTGAATAGAATCCTCTCATGTCACGGCCGCTGCGGATCGAATATGAAAACGCTTTTTATCACGTCATCGCCCGGGGCGAGCGCCGCGATGCCATTTTCACTTGGGAGGGCTCCGGGGTCGCGTCTCAACAATGAACTTTCATTTAAAAACGCGGAAGAATGGGTGCGGTGCTTGACTCTGTGATTTCGCGATTCAGTTAAGAATAGATCTCAGGTCCGACAAGTTGACATTTGATCCGGCAAAATGAATTCTCTTGAACCTTGCAAATTGAAAAGCCATGCTTTACACTGTGGGCGCAAGTGAACAGGACCCGGAAAAAACTACAAAGGAGAAAGTAATGGAAAATGTTCTGGAAAACATACCTTATCAAGATGAAAAAATGGGCAGCAGGAA
>SPCN01000470.1 GCA_004525465.1 Chrysiogenales bacterium
CCATGTCCTGCTCATTGCCAACTTTGCCGCGCCAGATATCTCGCACCAGCCGACGTTTTTTTAGCTCTTTCCCCCAGCGCAATTTAAAAAGATAATGTCTGATGGCGTTCAAGTTATTTCGTTTTTCTCTTCCAGCCTGGCGATCTTTTTTCGCAGCCGCTCCAGCCGCTTTTCCAGTTCCTGCTGCCGGGCCGGGGAAAGGCTGCCGCCGGAGAGCGCCTTTTCCACGTAGGAGAGGGCCAGGACATAGTTGCGCTCGCGGTGCTCGTAGTGCACCGATATTTCGCGCTGGGCCTGCAGGTCGTCGGCAGCCGAAAGCTGCTGCCAGAGTTCCAGCGCTTCGCCGTATAATTTCTTCTTTTTCAGCAGGACGGAAAGGCGCCGCATGGCCAGGTTTTGCACTTCGCTGCGGCTGCCGCTCTCCCTGGCGGCCCGGTAATAGGCCTCGGCTTTTTCCAGCAGGCCGGCCCTTTCACAGAGCATGCCCAGGCCGAGGATTTCCCCGCCGTCAGCGGTCAGGGAATAGTCCTCCAGATAGCCCAGGCCGAGCAGCACCACGGCCGCCAAGCCGACCAAATCCATGGCGTTGTGTTCCATGACCGGTTCGATCAGCGAGAAGGCCTGGCTGCGCAGGAAACTGAAATAAAGGGCGGGGATCGAACTGGCTTCGATGTCATCACTGCGGGAAAGGCCCAGCAGCATCTCGCCCAGGTAGCCCAATTTGCGCGAATCATAGGTGTTTTTCCAGATAGTGCGGGCCGTAAATAGAAAATCCAGATGCGGCAGGTCCAGCAGGGGGAAACGCTGGCGCTGCAGAATATAGCGGGTCTCCAGCAGGGGAAAGTCGAAGGCCTTGCCGTTATAGGTCACGGCGGCGGAGAATTCTCCCTGGCGCAGGAATTCCGCGACAGCCAGCAGGAAGTCGCCTTCCCGGTCCAGGTCCTGGAGCATGAAGATCTTCACCTGAAAGCTCTGTTCGCTGAAAAAACCAAAACCCAGCATGAAGGGGATGGTGCCGGTGCCGCCGGCCAGCCCGGTGGTTTCGCTGTCAAAAAAAACGACCCGGCGCGGATCGACCGCGGCAAATACCTCGCTGCCGGCAATGATGGCCAACGACCCGGGCGCCAGGGCCAGCCAGTCACCAAGGCGCACTTTGCCATAGCGGCCGTCCAGGGCATAGTAAAAATCCTTGACCAGGAAAGGCTCGGCAGCAGCAGCTGGCTCCATCCGGGCCTGGGGAGCTGAAAGCGGTTTGTCTTTTTGCTTCAGGTTGTGGCGCACCAGTTTCTCAAGTTTTTCCCTGGTGGAGAGCTCGCCATCGTTATCCAGGCGCTGCCATTTTTCCTGGATATGGTTTTTATCAAGATCGTGCAGCCGATCCTTAAGTTTTCTCATTGGTTTCTTATCCGCTGCTTAAGATAGCATAAAAAAACGCTGCGGACAATGACGCCTCAGGAAAACGGCTGCGGCAGGATGTCTACCCAATCTCCGCGCCGGGTGTGCGCCTTCAGGCCGGCGCCCAGCAGTTCAAGGTAAAGGCGACGGGTGATGGGCCTGGCCCCCCAGCCGGCCAGGTGCGAAGAAGCGATCTGGCAGTCTATAAAGACGAAGCCCGCTTTTCGCAGCGTCTCGGCCAGGACTGCCAGGGCGACTTTTGAAGCGTTGTCGGCCAGGTGGAACATGGATTCGGCAAAAAAGCACCTGCCCAGGGAGATCCCGTAGATGCCGCCGGCCAGCTTGCCGTCTTTCCAGGCCTCAAGGGAATGGGCGTAGCCCAGCCGGTGCAGGGCAACATAGGCGTCGCGCATGGCCGGCGTGATCCAGGTGCCGCTCTGATCGGGGCGCGGCAACGCGCAGCCGCTGACGACCTCGCCGAAAGCGCGGTCGAAAGTGAAGGTAAAAACGCCGCGCTGCAATACTTTCTTCAGGCTGGCGCCGGTATGGAACTCGGCCGGGAACAAAACAAAACGCGGATCAGGCGACCACCACAGTATGGGCTCGCCTTGATCGTACCAGGGGAAGATGCCGCGGCCGTAGGCGCGCAGCAGCATTTTCGGCGACAGGTCGCCGCCCACGGCCAG
>SPCN01000406.1 GCA_004525465.1 Chrysiogenales bacterium
GTAAAGGGTTGTGCGAAATAAGGCCCCGAAACATCGAAAGCCTCCGGGATGATTTGCGGGGCGTGCATGTAAGAACAATAAGTTTTCCGGAGCGCGTGAGGTTCAGCAGGAAGCTGCTTCCGGTCATCGCCATTGTACATGACGGCACCTATGTCCACTATCACTCCCATTGTCTCAAACCCTGCTCCCTGCCCACTCAGCGAGCTTCCGCAGCAGAGAATTTCCAGTAAATTATTAATGACAGGCAGGAACAAAGCTCTGTTTACGCCTGGAAAATTCATACCATGCGCAACAGTTTGTATTTTATTTGCATTTTAACCGGATTTTGTCAAAGGATATTTGGAAAAGCATCAGTAACACATAAACTGTCCGGTTTGTTCTGGTCACCGATGGAGGAGACAGATGACACAGACGGTGATGCTACGGGAGATCCAGAAGATGCGATTTGAAGAGGTGTATTTTGGATGGAGTGAGATTCGGTTAACCCAAGTAGAAGCGGCGCTGATTAAGGTGTGTGCGATGACAAAAACACTTGATCTCAAACAGAAATAAATGATGTTATTCCTCCGATAAGTGTGATATGAATTGCCAGTTTTGTGAGGGGCTTGGGCCAACTTATACATGTATGACACATAGCGGCATCGCCGGGAAACCAGGCGGTTGGGAAGAAAACAAACTCCGGCTTGTTGTATCTGGAGCAACGGCGTCCTTGAAACAGAAATGGTCACGCATTTTTTGGAAGGAATCCCATGTGAAACAAATAATGAGTCTTGTGGGACGAGTCATCTACTTCTTGATGGGTTGGCGTCTTGCGCCGCTTCCACCCTATTTTTCCAACAAGCACGTGATTATCGGTTTTCCACATACGTCCAACATGGATACGGTCAGAGCCTTCACGGGCTTTCGGATTATACGGCGAACCGGCCATATCATGATAAAAAAAGAATGGTTCTTCTGGCCCGTTTCTTTTTTTATCAAAGCCATCGGCGGCATCCCGGTCAATCGTGGTGCATCCCAGGGTGTTGTGGAACAGATGGTGGAGATTTTCAATACGAGAAATGAGTTTCTTCTGTCCATCGTGCCTGAGGGAACACGCAAAAAGGTGCCGACCATCAAAACCGGATTCTGGCATATCGCCAAGGCCGCAAATGTTTCCATCATCTGCTGGTATCTGGATAATAAAAATAAAACGGCCCGATGGCTGGGTGAAATTATTCCGGGTGAAAACAAAATCAAGGATTTGATCCGGATACGGGATCTCTATGAGAAGGCCGGATATCGATTTCCTCTGGATATCACATCGTCCTCTCCGGAAAATAGACCGCGGAGCTGATCGATTTCCCGCAGCACCTCCTCCCTTATCCAGCCACATCGCCGGCCCTCGATTATCGATGCAAAATGTACATTGACAAGCAAAAACAGACCACCTATCCTTTAACGTATCGGAAGCAATGTCTTACCTACTATCTAATTTAAGTATTTAAGGGGGAGAATATGGGGAATGTCAGCAGTAAAAAGCTGCCCCTCGGCATCAAGCTGAGCTACGGCATCGGCGATATATCCAACAACCTGTTCATCGTTACTACCGGCATGTACCTGCTGTTTTTTCTCACAAATGTACTCGGTGTCGATCCCGCGCTGGCAGGCACCATGCTGCTTTTTCCCAAGCTGTGGGACGTTATCTCCGACCCCATCATGGGCGCCATCTCAGACGTGACACGCTCCCGCTTCGGGCGCAGGAGGGTGTACCTGCTGTACGGCGCTGTGCCCTTCGGACTTTGCTTCTTTGTCCTTTTCAACGCGCCCGGCTTTCAAACTGAATTCGCTAACGCGCTGCAGGTTTCTCTGCTGTTTGCGCTGGGCTGCACCGCCTTTACCATCGTCAACGTGCCCTATGCTAGCATGGTGCCGGAGATGTCCGACGATTATAACGAACGCCTGTCCATAACATCCTTCCGCATGTCATTTGCCTCTATAGGCGCTTTGCTGGCCGGTGGTTTGACCATGGTGCTGGTTAATGCCGGTGGGGGTGGCGCCGCGGGCTTCCGCGCAATGGGCGGCGTCTTCGCCGTGGCCATCGTCATTTCCTGCCTGTGGTGTTTTTTTGGCACACGCAGGGCGCCGTCGCTGCCGCCTCAGAAAGAGATGCCGCCTGTGAAAGAACAGATCAGGATAGCTGCCAGGAACTATCCTTTCATGATGCTGATGTCGAGCTTCTTCCTACAGGCGGTTGCCATAGGCGTTATGATGGCTGGCTTCATCTATTACGTGAAATATACCATGGCCCTTCCCGAGACGGCCATGAATATAGTCTTCCCTATCTTCATGATCACAGGCTTGCTATTCATCCCGGTCTGGTTAGCCGTAGGCAAGCACCTGGGCAAGATAAAGTCGTACTACATCGGCCTGACCATTTTCAC
>SPCN01000387.1 GCA_004525465.1 Chrysiogenales bacterium
GGTAGTCGTCGGCGCCGATCTCGAGGCCCAGGACCTTGCCGGCATCCTCCCTGCGGGCGGTCAGGATGAGGATGGGGACATCATGGACCTTGTGCCTCAGCTCGCGGCAGACCTCGAAACCGTCTTTCTTCGGAAGCATGATGTCGAGAACAATGAGGACCGGTTTCTCCCTCTCTGCTAAAGCGAGCCCCGCCTCGCCGTCATAGGCGGCACGAACCTCGTAGCCTTGGGCTTCGAGGTTGAAGGCAAGCCCCGTAACCATGTCCTTCTGGTCTTCGACGATCAGGATCTTAGCCATTCTTATCCTTGGTTGAGCCGTGGAGCGAATTTTCTTTTCCTGCCAATGGGAGCGTGATGATGAACCGGCTGCCGCGGCCGAGATCGCTCTCCACGCTGACCCGTCCGCCGTGGCTTTCGACCGCGCTTTTGACGATCGTCAGGCCCAGGCCGCATCCCTGAGCCTCCCGGGCAACCCTCTTCCCCGCGCGATAGAACTTATCGAAGATGCGCTTCACCTCGGAGGACGGGATTCCGGGCCCTTTGTCCTCCACGCCGATCAAGACATGGTCTCCCTGAAGGGTCATTTTCACACCGATATATTTCCGCTCTCCGGAATATTTCTCGGCGTTGTTCAGAAGGTTCAATAAAGCCTGGGCGATCGCGTCCTTGTCCAGGAAAACGAAGACCGGACCCGGCGGAAGCATAATGTTGAACTCGAAGCCCTGGTCCCGAAGATAGAACCGGTAGGCCTCGACCGTATCGGCTATCACCTGGACGAGGTCTCCCCTCTCGAACGTGTATTCCTTCCGGCCCGAATCGATCTTGGAGAAGTCGAGGACATTGTCGATGAGATGGCTGAGGCGGCGGCTTTCCCGGGCAATGATGCGCGAAAACTCGCGTCGTTTTCCGTCGTCCGTCCATAGCTCCGATTCCATGGTCTCCCCGAAAAGCCGGATCAGGGACAGAGGCGTTTTCAGCTCGTGAGAGACGTTCGAGACGAAATCGGACCTGAGACGCACGGTCTCCGCCTCATGGGTCGCCGCCCGGAGGGTCATGACGATCCCGGCAATGATCAGGACGGCTATCCCGAATAGGACGGCCGCGTACAATCTCATTTCTCCACGGACGAGCTGGTCGATCGATTTTCCCCCACGGTCAAACAGGGCCAGGCTCCAGGCGGGAAAATATTCGGACAGTCTCTCGGTGGCCAGGGCTTGCGCGGGCGGCGGGGCCTGCGGAAGGGAGGTCAACGGCCCCGCTTCAGTCAAGAGGGCCGTCCGGACGTTTTCCCCGGTTTCTCCCCCGCCCGCCAGACCTGGAAAGAGATCGGTCAGGACATAGGCCTTGTCGATCTCGAAGGCAAGGACGCGCCTCCCGGGGAGGGCTTCCCTGGAGGGCAGGAACACGTAACCAAGCCAACGCGGCATTCCATCTTCGTCGCGCAATGTCAGGTGTGAGGTCAACGCCGAATCCGGTCCCGGAACTGTCCTGTCGCTCGAGATGGCGTCTAAGTCCGGTTGCGAGAGGAGAGCTTGCCGGGCCTCTTCCACGTGGTCCATTTTCTCAGTCCGGGCTTCAGCTTCGAGCTTGAGGCTGTTCCAGCGATCCTGCTCGCTTTTTCCGAGCACCCGTTCTTGAAAGATGCCGTCGAGATCGTTTCTTACGGATTCGAGATAGAATTCCCGGCTTTCGAATCCGCCGAGACCAAGGCTCAACTCTTGAAACAAGGCCAGGAGTGTTTTGACTTCGTTGTCCCCCTCTCCCAGAGAGGCGTAGGTTTCCGCCAGCCGGAAGAGCCCGATGACTCTAAGCGGCGTGCCATCGGAACTTCGGGCCTCCTGGCTTTGCTCGGAGAGGATGCGGTATTGTTCTCCGGCCTTGGCATAATTCTTCATTTTGAAATAGCAGCGGCCCAGAAGCAGGCGGGCATAGGACCGGAGCTCAGGGGAAGCGGCCCGTCTCGCGGCATCCTCGTAGGAGCGCGCGGCCGACGGGTAGTCGAGCTCGGCGAATTCGTAGCGTTCTCCCTGCTCGATGAAGCTGTTTCGAGAGGTAAGCACGCTCTTTGGTTCCCCCCGGCGTGGGACTCCGGCTTCAAGATAGAACTCGGGGTGGATGAGCGAGCCGTCAGCGCCGACGATGAACGTTTCGCCGATAGCTGGATGCCTCCCCCGGACCCGGGCGAGGAGGAGCTGGGCCGCCTGTATGTCCTGCGTCCATTCCTGATCGAGGATTTCCCGAACGAAGCGGCCTTCAAGATTGGAGAGTTCGCCCTCGAGTTCATCCCGCATCAGCCGGGCCATGCTTCGGTAGTTTTCCTTGAGGCTCAGGCCCCGGTTCCCGATGGACCTGAACCCGAGATAGCCGAGGATCCCGCTCGGCAGAATGATGAAAAGGAAGGCGAACAGAAGGATCTTCGTCCTGGCCGAAACGTGTTTGAACCGCCGGATCATGACTTTTCGGCTCCCCTCGGAAAAGCGCTTCTGGTTTCTTGACGGCCTCCGATACTCTCTTCTCCTATAACAC
>SPCN01000438.1 GCA_004525465.1 Chrysiogenales bacterium
GCTTGTCCACCTTGAGCTTCTGGGCGGCGACCATTTCGGGCATCTGCTTTTCCATCATGCCGCGCAGGCGCGGCTCGTTCAGCTTGTGCATGTTGTCGGCCGTGTTCTGCTGGGCGATGACCACGGTCGAGGCCGGAAAGGCCTGCAGGCCGAAGGTGTGGTCGCCGTGGTAATGGGTGAGGACCAGGTACTTGACGGGCTTGTCCGTCTTTTTGGCGATCTCGTCCATGACCAGCTTGCCTTGCTCCGGGCTGGTGCCGGAATCGACCACCAGCACCCCCTCGTCGGTGACCAGGAAGGCCACGTTGCCCCCGTCCATTCCTTCCATGAGATAGAGGCCGCCGGCAACCGGCACGGCCTTGACCTCATCGGCCGCCCACAGCCCGGCTGCGGAACCAATGAGCAGGAACATAACTGCGAAAAATAAAATGACATTTCTTTTTTTCATGATTTTTCTCCTGAACCTGCGATCCAAACTTCCCGATACCATATCCCCATGGAAAGTTCAATCACTTTTTTTGGCGGAGTTCTGGAACAGTTCTTGTATTGATTGATAAAAAGCGTTCCCACACTCCGCCGGCATCCGCATTATTTAATGTCATAATGCAAGACCTGGCCCCGTTGCTCTCTTGGCTGTTCGGATATTTTAGGTTACAATCCGACCAATGAATCCTTGCACCTACTATCAACAGCAACAGGGCTACTGTCTGAAAGCCAAAACCCGCCTGTCCCGTTTCGATCGCCTGAGCCTGACTGCCAAGCTTGTCTGGCTGGCTGCCGGGCTGCTGGCATTTTTTATTTCCCGTCGTTTACGGCCCGGACCACTGATTGTGTGGGGCGTTGTCTTCATCCTCCTCTTCATCCTGCATGAACGGATATTGAGGCGTGTCCGCCGCCAAGATGCCTACAGCAGACTTTTTGCCGCCGAGCTTGCCGCTTTGGATCACAAATTCCCCTGGGCCGATGACGGCAGCGATTGCGCGGTGACGGAGCATCGCTATGCCGCCGACCTGAATCTTTTCGGTCCCCGCTCCCTTTTTCACTATTTCAACCGTTGCACTACCTATTTCGGCCGCAGCCGGCTGGCCTCCTGGCTCCTTGATCCGGCCCCGGCGGAAACCGTGCTGGCGCGTCAGCAGGCCGTTGATTTCCTGGCCGGGCGGACCGATTTCCGGCACCGCCTGAGCCTGGCCGGAGAGCCGCTGCAGCACCAGCGCGACCATAACGACCAATGGCGGACCCTGGTGACCGCCATGCCGCTGCTAAGCTCGTCCTGGCGGACAAGACTATTGCTTGCCCTGCTGCCGCTCCTTACTTTAACGGCCTTGTTTTTAATTTTCAGCGGCGCCACTCTGGCTTGGGGCGGCAGCCTGGTCATAGTAGAGATCCTTGTCAATCGTTTCTATGCCAAGCGCGTATCCCGCTTCTTTGCTTTGGTCGACCACGGCACAGCTGCCCTGGAGACCTACCGGGAAATCATCGCCGCCGTAGAGGCAGAACCAGGCCGGGGCGATATTCTGATCAACCTGCATCACACCTTTCACACTGGCGATCGGCCGGCATCGGCTCTGATCGCCGAGCTCTCTGCCCTCTGTTCCTGGTTCCAGGTACGCCACAACGGATTGCTGCACGGCCTGCTGAACAACATTTTTTTGTGGGACCTGCAGTGCGTATGGCGCATTCAGCGCTGGTTGGCCAACCATGGCGGGCAGCTGGAAAGCTGGCTGGCCGCGCTGGGCGAAGTTGAGGCATTGTGCTCCCTGGCCACCCTGCGCTTCAACCATCCCGATTGGTCTTTCCCAATAATGCGGAACAGCGGCCCGCGGCTTGATTTTAATGCGGTCGGTCATCCCCTGATTCCGGCAACTGAAAGGGTGTGCAACGACCTGGTTTTGGCTGCCGGTGGAGCCATCATCCTGGTTACCGGACCCAATATGGCCGGGAAAAGCACTTTCCTGCGCACCATCGGCATCAACGTGGTGCTGGCCCATGCCGGCGCTCCGATTTGTGCCGCCCGCTGTGCCCTGACGCCCGTCCATCTGGTCAGCAGCATGCAGGTAGCCGACTCGCTGGACCGGCGCCTTTCCCTGTTTTACGCGGAATTGCAGCGGCTCAAGCTGATCCTGGACGGTGTGCGCCAGGGGTTGCCGGTACTTTTCATGATTGACGAGATACTCAAGGGCACCAATTTAAGCGACCGCCAGGCCGGAGCCTTGGCTTTGCTGA